>JAUXFG010000126.1 GCA_030620115.1 Candidatus Fermentibacterota bacterium | reverse complement strand
GATGGGATGTCAAAATGTGAAGTTATTCCTGCGCGAACCCTGAAGTTGCCCCAATTCCCTCAACGCCATCCACCGCGCGCGATTGATCTGCCAATCCAAGGGGAGCAATTCGAACCTTCCCGCCACCATGTCAGACAGTGGATGAAGTACCGCCTGTTTGAGAAGAATCGGCAAAAAGTGACGCCTGGGGCGCTTCCCATGGAGCATCAGCGCAGCGCTGGTACACCTGATATACTCCGCCATCCGTGTGATCAGCGAGGCATCATCATCGTGACGGAGATGATCCCCTCTGGCGGCGGGTTGATAGACCAATCGGTAACCGCAGCGCCTAAGACGTAGACTCATCTCCACATCTTCACCACAGCCCCTGAATCGCTCATCGAATCCACCCACTCCTCGCAACACCTCCACCCGGTGTAGTGCACAGAGCCCCATGATCATCCACGAACTGTGCTTGGGCGCCAGACCATGATCCTGAGAAGCATGCACCTTGCGCCAAAGATCTGCCCGGCCCACGATCACTGCCTCCTCGGCCCGCCCCCCCACACCTGCCACATCCTCACTCCCCAATCCAGCAAGAAAAGCCCGGGGAACCTGTTGATCGGGCACAAAATCCGAGTCAAGCCAGAGCACGAGCTCTGTCCTCACTTCGGACAGGGCCGTATTTCGAGCACCTGCGAGACCTCGCCTCTCTTGGTGTGTGAGCACCCTCGCATGAAATTCCCGCGCGATCTCTCCGCTGCCGTCAGTGGAGCAATCATCCACCACGATGATCTCCTTAGGTTTGGGTTCAAAACGCCGGGCAGCAGCCAATACCTTGGATAACGTGGTGGCGGCATTGAACACGGGGATTGCAACTGTATAGTCTTGCTCTCTTGTCATTTCGATTCTAGCCTAGTATCGTGTTTCAGAGGTTCTATACCTGTTTCCAGCAATTCTACATCCTTCACAGCAGCCAGCAATGTCACCCACCCGCGCCCGTGTCGCAGAATCCGGAGATGTCTCATCATCTCCTAATACCGTCTCATTTTGAATTGCCAAAACAGAGGACAAAACTTCCGAGACGGAGTACTAGTTCCTGAATCCACCTTTGAGGGAAGTCCATCCTCCCTCTCCTTCTTGCTCGAAATCCCACCAACCGGCCAGATACCACAGCCTGTCCATAGAATTCTTCAGCATGCGCCATCGCAGGGTTCCCACACCAGTGCTGTCCACGCCAATTCTGCCGTGATGAAATACCACGTCATACGAGTACTGAACCAATGCGGAATCGGTCTCACTCACGAGCCAATCCTCGTCCTGGAGAAGAATGACCACGGCGGAATCTTGTTCTCCCCAATGCTCCTCAATCGATTGGAACAGGAGCCGGGTGACCTCCTCCTCCACACTCCACGTCCACCCCGCGTACCGGGATGGATCGTTCTCAACTTGTGCGGGATCAGCGTGGAACGCAAAACTATCCTGCTCGGCACAGCGTGCATAGAGCCCAAGATCGAGGCCCTCCAATGTGTTCCTGATATTCTCCACCACATACCTCGCCTGCGTAGGCTGGCGCCATTCGACACCTGAGTCCGAAGGGGCTTCGGGGTTGCGCGCGTCAAACCAACCGCACGAGAATCCCAACGCAATGATACCTACGAGAAAAAATTTAACCCGCATCTCTCACCAGCTTTCTGCTGGAGCGTCGCATTTGTCCGCGCCTACTGTCCGCCAGCCGGCGGACTCCTTCGGACTCCTCGGGCGATGCTTGGACTACGCCTCCGGTGGGCACGGCATGCCGTGCCCCTACATGGGGAGACCAACTCTGCGGCGAATCTGTGCGCCAGAACTGCGAACCCCGCGCAGTACGCGGGACTCGATGCAGCTTATTCTTGCGCGAACCCTTACCAAGTATTCTCAACCTTCACCTTCGCCTGCCAGTATCGTGATCCGCCCCTCCTGACTACCAGTGTCGACCCCAAGGAGAGCCTTCCTTTGGGACCCAGCGGACACTCAACATCCAGAGATAGCCAGCTCTCGCGTATTCTCGGCTGAACCGATCCACCCCTCCTTCCCGAGGGGCCATAGATCATACGCCATCGTTCACGCCATCCCGGCCCTAGGCGCCATGGACCGGACTTCACCGCTAATCTCACACCAGCCTCCACCTCCTCGGTGAGCTCCTGCCGATGGAACATGATATTGTCATATGGTCCGTTGTCATCCCATAACCATTTCTGAAACACCTCGCAATTGATATCTCCCGCCTTACCGGACAGATTGCTCTCCACTCTCCCTCTGCGACTCAATTCATTGGCTTCGGGTCGGAATCTATATCGAGCATAACGTGCCGAAATCAAGTAACTCTGGCGCCACCGCCACGATCCCTTGGCAATGGAATAGCCCAAAGATCCCATGTACTCATTGGTTCGGCTTGTATTCGCCGAGCGTTGGCTATCGATGTAAACCAAGTCATTGGCCCGACGGGACATCTTCAACCACCACGTCGATCCTCTCTTTCTGAGGGATACCTTCCCTACCAGTTTCTGGTCTCGAATGTCATGGTCACTGTAATTCACGGGATCGGTATATGACTTCCTATCCAGTGATACCCGGTGGCTCAGGCTGAAAGCGTAAAGGGAATCAGGGGGGCCTGTTTCCATGAGAGCTTCCAGTGACCGGCCATCTTCTTCACGATCATATATCGTTCTCCCGACCTCATCATGGGTCCGATGGCTCAGGCGTGCCTTGATATTCGTTCTCATCCAGCGCTGGGCGATGGGCGGAGTCAGAGAAAGGGAGACCTCTTGATCACGAGCAGCATAATCCTGGTTGGTGCCTTCCCTGTACTGCGTCGATGCTGAGCCGGCGGAGAACCTCATGGAGATCTGCCTATCCCCAGGAGGCCCCATCTCCATTCCCAGCCCGAACCGGGTTCCACGATCCCCTCGGTATTCTTCAATGGACCCTGTCCGGTATCGTTTGCTGCGATCGAAAAGGCCCAATTCGAGTTCCGGCCATGCGCCGTTTACATTGACCGAGATAGCGCTCTCGTCGGACCCGTTGAGACGGAGATCTTCCAGGGATCGATTGATTCTGCCTCGAATGCTCCTGCCGGCAATAAATCGCGTCATCTCCACATCGCCGGCCGCCTTCACCCCCCCATTATCATGTTCAATACCACCCAGCCCCACGGTGGCCACCAAATCCCTGATCAATCCCACCCGCTGAGTGAGCTTCAGACCTGCCGGAAAATCAGTCAAAAGCGCTGCCTCCAGCGACGCACCCCTGCTCTGTTCATAGCTCTGTGCCCCGGTGTCTTTCCTTCGCCATCCTTTCGTGCTGACGGTGAGACTCATTTCCTGTACAGGCCGGAAAAACGCGGAAAGACTGAGCTTGTTATTCCTCTTGTCTCGATCCAAGACCCCTGCCCTGAAGAGCTGCCCCCCAGAGCTCCAACCCAATGCCGTCAAGAATGGATTGCTCAAGGCGTACTTGCCCGACATAGAAAACTCGAGCCTCGTATCCTGGCGCAATATGCCGTATGCCCCCGATGCCCGGGGTCGTTCCTTCCATCCCGAAGCACCCACATGGGCTGACACCACGGAAAGAGCCACCGCAACAGTGAGTATGATTCGTGGTTGGACCATCAATGAACCCTCACGTAGCCCATCTGACTTCGGGCAACGCTGCCTCCGGCCCATAGGGCCTACGGCCCGGCGGGAACGGTGAACGCTGAACCCATGAACGGCTACCAGAATAGAAACCCCTCTCTACTGTTCTGGTATCCGGACCTGGCATTGAGGGCTCAAATAGAACCAAACAGCGCCAGCACGTCTCTCACAGCCTGATCGCCGTCATCCACCCTGACCCATCTCTCCTTGGGAAATCGTTTGAACCATGTAATCTGTCGCTTGGCGTACTGCCATGTACGATGATAGATCCTCTCTTTGGCCTCGTCCAGGCTCATCTCTCCCGAGAGGGCCTTGATCAGCTCCGCATAGCCCAGACCGCTCATAGCGGGAGATGATGGATCATACCCGTGTTCCAAGAGCCCACGAATCTCGTCCATCCATCCCATTGCTATCATGGATTCGATCCGCTGCCTGATCTTCCGTTTCAGCTCGACAGCTTCCATGTGCAGTACCACCACAGAGGGCCGTCCCCACGGTTGGGGTGGATGAAGCTTTCCCAATGTGGAGAGCGGCACGCCACTTACTTCCATCACTTCAAGTGCACGGATGATCCTGGATTTGTCTGTGGGATGGAGCTTTGCCGCCGTCTCAGGGTCGACTCGGTTGAGTTGCTCCCAGAGTTGTTCAGAACCTGATCTTGCCAGCTCCCGCTCGAGGCTCGCTCTGACCGAATCCACTCGCTTGGGCAACCCCTCACTCAGGTTTCCCACCAATGCCTCGAAATAGAAGCCCGTGCCGCCCACCACAAGGGGTACATGCCCCCGGTTGGCGACCTGCTCAATGATCCCCCTCGCCGCATGAGCGTACTCCATGGCATCCCACCGCTGATCTGGTTCAAGGAGATCGATCATGTGATGCGGGACAACTGCCTGTTCCCGTGAGCTAGGCTTCGCCGTGCCGATATCGAGCCGTTTGTAGAGTTGTCGACTATCGAGGCCTACTATCTCCACGTCCTCGTAGGCGGCAAGTGCAAGAGCCGTGCGGGTCTTGCCGACGCCCGTCGGTCCGAGTAACGCCCAAAAACGAGGGCTCATGCCTCCCCCTGATCCACCCCCACCATTTCCCCAATAGTGTCAATGACATCCGCTCGCTCTTTGCCGGTCAGGATATACATACCTCGGAAGGGATCCAATCGAGACGGCGATACAAATGGACTGACCAAAATGCCCCGATTGTCTACCGTAAAACGCCGAAAATACGTCCACGGTCGCTTCTGTTTCGTCGGCCATCTGAGCTGCTCGATACCCCATGTAGTGAAACGATATGTGGTAGGCATGAAAAAGGGCCATAGGCTTCCAAGAAGAAGAAAGAACGCCAGCACACCCAAGGCTTTCCCTGCATACCAGCCGCTGCCCAGGGAAAGCAGCACAATGACAACCGAGACAAGAACGGCCTTCTGGGGATGTGAGGAGGCAGGAAAAACACGCCAGGAGAGCAACTCCCGAGCCTCCCTCTGTGCTGCTTCCTGCGAGGACATGTCAGTCATCCGCGAACCCCTGATGTCTTGTGAGACAGAATGTCTCGGCCCAACGCCAGGCTGGCAAGCAACTGGAGCAACCCAACCCCGATGCCTGCCATCAAGAGCACCGTATGATCCAAGATCAGAATGCCGCCGAAGAGTCGGCTTGCCGATGCGACAACCAAGATGCTCGCCCCTAACTGAGCCAAAAACTCAACCACCATGCAGCCCAATCCGGAAAAGCAACGGAACACCGATGCAATACGAAGTCCTATCACTCCGAAGAGTAACCCCATCCCCAGGGCCAGCCAGAACCCATTCACGTAGAATCCATCGAGAAGAAACAAGATGGAGAGCGAGGCACACGAGCGCGCGGAAAGGATAAACGCCGTCCTCGTCCACATGACCCCGCCGATCACGGTGGAGGTCTTTGCCTTTTTCAGCGGCTCCCCCATGGATAATTCTCTTCTAACTGTTCACTGAGATCGAAGAGATCATCGAAATCTTCGATTCGATCGCCGGGAGCTGCCCGCATGATTCCTCCATTGACCAAGAGGAAGACTACTTCGCCGATATCACGGGTCGTCTTGAGCCCCCATTCATGAAGAACCATCCGCGCCGACACTCCATACAGTCCCCTCACGAGTTCAAGCACGGCATGGGATAACTCCGCCCCTGAGATATGACGCTTTTCCGGCGTGCCCATATGGAGGGCTTCGAGGACTATCATGAAGGCCTTTGGGCTATAGCGCCCATCCTCCATTGCCAGTTTCTCGACGGGGTTCTCCATTGAGAGCCTCCTCCGGTTCCGAACTGAACATCACAGATCGAGGACAACGTACTGATTGATGAACTCCCACGCAATAGACTTAGCATGGCGAGCCACAGGCGTTACGGGAGTTCAGAGTTCAGTGCGACCCCTGATGGCACCGCGCCATCAGGTTTTTCAAAGTAGAGAGTACAGCAGATATGAAATGCACTCTCAAACAAGAGTTCAGGACAGGGAGAGCGTCCCTCCTGAACCCTGAACCCCTGAATCCTGAACGCTTCCTTCTCTCCTCCCCCCACCCAGATTCTTCGGTCGCTTCGCTCCCTCAGAATGACACGCGGCCATCTACTTCTGCACACTACCACTGTCATTCTGAGCGACTCCAAGGAGCGAAGAATCTCTCTGCTTCCTTCCTCCGTCATCTGAACCATGAACCCTTGTTTGAGAGTACATGACTCATACGGCCTGTTCTTCCACCTGTACTCTCAACCCTGAACTCTGAACGCTGAACGCATGAACGCTGAACCCCAAAACGCTCCCACAACCCGAAGCGTCGAAATATCAATCAACGTTGCCACTTGTCACTATCTCTTGCCTCCAGGTGACTATGACCTCAAATTGGACGAGAACTAAATCAGCAATGGGGCGATCCAATCGGTGGGGATCGATTCATCAACTGGCTCCAACGGTCTCCATAGACCGTACGCAGACGTGGTTACCCCTTTCGCGTGCCATCAATCAACCTCCTTGCCGCGACTCTCATGAGAAGGAGCGCGGGCTCCAGTGAGTGGCTATGCGTGGTAATCGAAGATGAACCGACTGGGAAAAAGCAGTCTTCCTGGAGGAAACACTTCCTCGGTGGGACGTGTATGAAAGCTTCAGATGAAATGAGTATGCAGAGAAAAGATCGGATGCCGCCCTCAAACTTGGCACTTAGCAACAGAGGCTGGGGGGAATGCTGCTCTGCGAAAAAACAGGATGTGAGGTGAGATGGTGCGTGTGTGCGCCCTTTTGGTGCTAGGTGTTGCCTTGTTTGCTGCGGAGGCATGTGCCCAGGATCCGCCGGACGAAACATCACTGCCGGCCCTTCATAGAATCGTGGTCCTCCAGTACCGGAACCGAACACATGTCGATTCCTTGGAGGTGCTCGAAGACCGCATCTCCTTGGCTGTTTCAAGCAGACTGCTTGCAACAGGGAAGGTGCTTCTTGTGCCGAGGGATGAAGTAGCGGCTGCTTTGGATACGTTGGTGCCGGACCAAGGATACATTACCAATGAGCGTCAGGCATTCCGGCTGGGTCAATCCTTGGGGGCAACAAAGGTGATCTTTGGATCCTTTGCGCCCAGGGGAAACGTGCTGGTCATCAACACCTATATCGTGGACTGTATTGCGCTTACGGTCCATACAGTGGAACAACCTGAGCCGGATCTCGATCTTCTCTCAGGACAAGTTGCGGTGGAAACAGCGCGGGTTGTACAGGGTCAGGTGGTGGGCCAAACCCCACGTGAGGATGTGACGGAGCACGCACCCGGCCGGACACCGTCCAAGCCAAGCGAATCTCCCGCAAGACATATGGCTCCATGGCTTTCACTTGGTGCGACTGTTGGCCTCGGGATGCTTACGTATCATTATGATGCCCAATCATCAGATACATGGGACAAGTACCTGCACGCCGTTCGAGAGCACGAAATCACCCGGCTTTACAATCAAGCCGGCGATTATATTCTTGCCAGAAACGCACTCGCAGTGCTAACTCTTGGCAGTGCTGCTGCTTCTATCTACTATTGGTTCGCTAATGACTATGGGGTTTCAGAGCAGTGGTCTACCGGAACCCCCAGCGGTGAGAGGTGGACGGCCCGACCATGGGCGGGGGCAAGGGGCCTAGGGGTAGTTCTCACCAGACGCTTCTGACGGCCGGATCCGAACATGAGGTAGTTGATGTAAGATTGCCTAAGGGTGCATTCGAACTGGACTGAATGACGAGAGAAGGATGACGGCCAAAAGGCGAATCGCTGCACCAAATTAAATCCGTACTATTCAAAGGGCTTCTGTGGAGGTTCGACCTTGATGATTCGATCTGTTTCTAGGGCGATTGGCCCACTGCTACTCTTATTCCTGATGGTAGTCATGGCGGTCTTCGCTTGTACACGAAACCACGACAACCCTCTGGACCCTGCCGAGTCCGATCCGTTCGACCTCAGAATAGATGGGCTGGTTGGCCGCATCCGGTTGGCCTGGAACATACCCGGGGTGGACAACCTCGAGCAAACAATCATCTATAGACAAGACACTTCCGCCGACTCCACTTTCTTCGCGGAGCTCACGCGGGTCGCAGTACCAGAAACCGCCTATGTGGACCGTGATGTAGTACCGGAAATCAGATACGAGTACCAGGTCTCTGTAGCAAGAAACGGTGAAGAAAGCAGGAAATCCAAGATCGAATCCGCGGTTCCGGCTTCTGTTTCACCGCCTTTCTCGCTGGTCGTGGCCGATCATCCCGCGGATCAGGGACGATGCCTTGATGTATCATGGGCGTTGTCTCCCATGGATACCACGGGAGGAGAGGTCACCGGATATGTAGTCATGCGCGACACGCTCCTGGATGGCGCCTATGCGCCGGTGGACACCACCCAGGCGGGAACAAAAAAGTATACTGATTGCAGCCTAGCACCGGCTGTTCTCTACTACTTTAGAGTGAGTGCCTTGGCTGCCGGCATACTCTCCCCCCCTACGGGAACAGTCAGCGGGAGACCGGTGGATAACCTGCCTCCTCGGCCTCCCACGGATCTCCAGGCATCGGACTATCCCGCTGATCAGGGATCAGCCATCGAGGTTGTCTGGGGCCTCTCTCCTGACGATGGCGCAGGAGCTGATGACGTGGTGAAGTATCAGATCCTTCGGTCCGTAGATGCGGATACGTCCAACTTCTATACCAGAGGATCGGCCTCCGCGGGGGAAACGCTGTACGTTGATCAGGGCCTCGACCCCGGCAGTGTCTTCTACTATCGCGTCAGAGCCGAGGACAGCAGGAATTACTCCGCCTACTCGGTGGCAGACTCGGCCATGGCGGTGGACAATGGCGCTCCCGGGGCGCCCAGCGACCTGCTGGTCAGCAACCCAACTCCCGATGGGGGCGGCAAGATACGTCTCCTCTGGCAGAAGAGCCCGGACGACAACGGCGGAGGAGGCCTGGAGGGCTACAAGGTCTACAGGAGAACGGAAGAGGGAAGCTACAATGATCCTCTGACCACTCTCCCGGCTGGATCGTCCGAACATATTGATAGCACGGTGACTGATCTCGTGAACTACTACTATGTCGTGACGGCATACGATGGATCCTTGGAATCCACGCCATGCAATGAGGCAGGCCCCGTAGCCGCGGACGATGAGCTGCCGCCTCGTGCGGTCATTGACCTCCAGGCGGTCCCAGGCAGCGTCGAGGCTGAAGTGAATCTGACGTGGACCGCCCCTGGTGACGATGGTGGTTCTGGTCGCGCAACGATGTATTACATCAAGTATGCGGCCACCGAGATCAACACGACGGGAGCATGGAATTCCGCTTACTCCATCACGGAAAACGTTCCCACCCCAGCCATGGCCGAGACTGACGAATCCATGGTGGCCACCGGAATGCCCACTGACTGGGAGAATATATGGTTCTGCCTGCGTGCGGAGGATGATCGGGGGCTCGTCTCTCCCCTGTCGAACTCCCCATCCACCGTTCCCCAGGAGGATGTGACGCCCCCCGGTATGATTAACAACCTCGAGACGTCATCGGAGGGCGCGCTAGAAGGCCAGGTGCTATTAAGGTGGACGACGACAGGCGATGACGGAGACGAAGGCACAGCGGACCACTACGTGGTCAAGGCTGACACCAATCGCATCCAGAACGAGAGCGAATTCGATGCGGCGCCGGAACTCCCCAATCCGCCCGCCCCAGAGCCTGCAGGTCAGACCCAGACGATGATGGCTTCCAACCTGGTGCCTGGCAAATACTACTACTTCAGACTTCGAGTGTTTGATGAAGCCCACAATCCTTCACCCCTTTCAAACGAGGAATTCGGACTTGTTCAGATCGATGTAACCCCCCCTGCGGAGATCGACGACCTCGAGGCCACTGGAGATGACGCGCAGCTCATCGAGGGTGAGATTCTCCTGACATGGGAGGCAGTAGGTGATGATGCTGATTCAGGAGCCGCCGCCACGAAGCACATCCTCAAGTATCATGCCGGCAGCGACGTCACGGAAGGCAACTGGGGAAGTTGTACGCAATACCCGATCCCATTCCCGCCGGGGCTACCTGGAGAGCAACATTCATTGAAGGTCACAGGATTCGATCCCGATACTGAGTACTACTTTGGAATAAAGGTCACAGACGATCACGATCTGCCTTCTGGCGTCTCCAACAGCCCCGGCTCATATCCCCAGACCGATGTGACAAGACCTGCGAAAATCTGGACCCTCCAGGCATCCGGAAATGCACCGGGACTCATCGAGGGCCAGATCATGTTGACGTGGACCGCCGTTGCCGACGACTCCCTGACCCAGGGCGGCCCGGTGTCTGACTATGACTTCCGCTACAACCTTCGATTTCCCATCGGTGATGGCAATTGGCAGCAGGCCACTGTACTCGATGCTCAACACATCCTCCGCGGCCCTGGCTTCTCGGCACCCCAACAGCCTGATACGTTGATTGCCAGGGACTTGAACCCCGGTGACCTTCTTCACTTCGCCTGCAAGGCAGTGGATGACCATGATAACTGGTCAGTCGTATCGAATAGCCCTTCGGACACGGTGCAAACAGATGTGACCCCTCCTGTAGCGGTATCAACCCTCCAGGCATTCACTGGCTCTAGGGCGGGAGAACTCGAAGTCAAATGGAAGGCGGTTCCCGATGATTCGAACTTCACCGAAAGCGGCCCGGCGGCGGAGTATGACCTGCGCTATACCATGGCAGGACCGATCAATACTGAAGGAGAATGGGACGACGCGACCGTGGTTCCGCCGGGGGATCTTCCCACGCCCTCAGAGCCCGGTCTTCGGGATTCAGTGACCCTCGCCACCCTCGCCTTTGACAAGATGTACTACGTGGCACTCAAAGTAGCAGACACAGACGGCAATTGGTCGGGGCTGTCCAATCCGGCCAATGCACCCAGCGGAGCCGACGTCGATCCTCCCGAAGATGTGACGGATTTCAACATCGAGGAGGATGATGAGGTCCTCCACCTCGCGTGGACACCGCCGATAGACTCCGACTACGAGGGGGTTCTCATAGGCAGAAGGAAGGGTGAGCCCATCATGACCAATCCCGTGCCTGGAGTGGACTACGAGGTGACTGTTCCCCCACAGTACCTACCCGATGGTGAGAGTATCGTAATCTATGTCGGGGATGATACTGCCTGGGACGATGAGAATGTCATGAACGATACGACATACCATTACCGTGCATACAGTTACGATCTGTATTGGAACTACGCAGAAGGTCTTCACGCACACGGTACACCCGCCGACACCACGCCCCCTCCCCCGGTGAGCCATTTCTCGGCAAAGCAGGTCGAAGGAGGCATCCGTCTCAACTGGCAAAATCCCG
>JAUXFG010000019.1 GCA_030620115.1 Candidatus Fermentibacterota bacterium | reverse complement strand
CGGCTCGGCCTTCGGCTACGCCGAGGGACGGCTCGGCCAAGGACTGACCAGCGTCGCTACTTGCTCCAGATCAAGACAGCTCAGGTAGGAAAACTGCAGCTGTCACAAGATGGTAAACTTCCGTCGGAATCAGTGGTAAGCTTCCGTCGGAATCAGTGGTAAACTTCAATCGGAATCGGTGGTAACTTTCCGTCGGAATCGGTGGTAAACTTGCCTCGGAATATGCAATCTTGGGGCTTCGCGGTGAAGCAGAAAGGCGTTGAAGGAAGGAGCGAGGAAGAAAACGAAATACGCGATTCAAGTTCGAGCTATGATTCGTCCAAGAACTTCATTGCGGAATCGCGAACGTGCTTTGCGATATCGATACATCGCTCACAAGTTTCTCTGGTGGGCTCGAAATCGGGCAGCGCACTGCCAAGAGGATACTTGGATGTTCTGAAGGCAAGGGTTGTGGAGTTCGCTTTCGAGGAGCAGCTCTGCTGCGCGGAGATTCTCGTCTGCGAACCCTGGCCCGCATTTCTCACCGCCTCCTGTTGCGAAACGGGGGAGATGGTTCTGGCTGCAAGGCTTGCGACTGAGGAATCAGCAGGCGTATCCTCTGAGATACGTCGAGGATGGCCGATGGAGCGTAACGCGGTAGACAGGACCATATCGGCCGTTGTAGTAGGGAGTTGGTGAGAAGTGCGGGCTGGCCAGCGCTTCGTTTCATCTCTCATAGACCACCTCGCCTTCCAGAATCTCGGACAAGAACCGGTCATCGGCTGAGGCGTTCGCAGTGATGGGAATAAGATCGAGCGGGATTATCCGGGAGATTGGCCTGACCTTTTTCCTATACTTCAGAGCAAGTGGAAGGTAGGATTCAGTACTATCTTGGAAGACAGCCACATCAAGATCATGAGGTTTAGCGGCTTCCATGAATGATCCAAAGATCACTATCTTCCTGATTTCCTTCTCTTCCTTGAGGCAGTCAACTAGTTGTCTCGCTAATTCATGCTTCTCGTGTCTGGACAATCGCATCGATTTCTCCGAACAGGGCAAGGGCTATGAGAGATAGCCGGGCATCCCGCCGCTCATGCTGCTACATGGGAAATGACATGCATGTGCAAGAAACTGGGGCTCATGGAGAATTCGAATCGATGGAGATGTCCGTCAGATGGCGGGATCATTCGGGGAAGGAACTTCCATCCGAATCGACGAAGTTCCCGCCCAGCACTCCGGGCGCTGAGTGCTTGGTCCCGTCGAAGTTTCAGGTCAGAGGGATCAGGGATGTGGAAGGAGGGAGAATCTGAGGGAGCGGGCGACTGAAGAATCTGGGTGGGGGGATGGGAGAAGAGAGCGTTCAGCGTGCAGCGTTGAGATGATGGAGCATGGAACAAGGAGAGATTCTTCGCTCCTGGGCGTCGCTCAGAATGACAGGGGTGGTTTGCACGGGTGCATGATGGGTGTGAGTTGACAGCTTATGTTGCCGGATCCATATTCGTCATATGGAAACAGCAGCAACCATAGATGATACGGAAATCAGGATCAACGGGATAGATGCCCTGAACAAGGCACTTGGGCCTGCAGCCGCTCTTCGATTTCTTACTCTCCTCCACAGAGAACCGACGGACTACGTAGAGATCTCTCGGCGGCTTTATGAGGGTCAGACAGCAACAGAGATCTTTGAGAGAGCGAAAGAGCACTGGAAGCTCAAGAGTACGACCGATTGATCACACATTGGGAAGCAATGTGATCGGTTGCTGAGAGTTGAGAATAGGGCGCAGTCCGCCATCCGGCGGACGTCCCCAGGATGGCAGGCAGGGACGCTCGGGTCATGACCTGATAGAATAGCATTGATGGTGACGGAGTTCCGATGAGCATCATCCTGGCGATGTAGGAGGAAACAGCCATGAACTGGCGAGACCATATCACAATCGATCCCGATATTTGCCACGGAAAGGCTTGCATCGCGGGTACCCGCATCATGGTGTCAGTCATCCTCGATAAGTTGGCCGCCGGCCTCTCGCCGGACGAAATTGTGAGCAGCTACCCATCCCTGAACCGCGAAGCGGTACAGGCACAACCATTTCTTCTGTCTCGCCACGAAAGCCGGTGAGAAGTCCGGGTTAGGGTTCGCGCAGAAATAACTTCATCCCGCGCAGTACGCGGGACTCGATGCAGCTTATTCTTGCGCAAGCCCTTAGTCAAAGGGGGAGAATGTTCGATGCACCGACTTATTGAGAGAGTTACTAAATTCTCTCGAATGGTCTTGGAGTCGCCGGATACGAGCACCGGAATGGGTTGGGATCCAGTCATCTCTGGAACCCTTTCAATCCAAGCCGCTTGAGCGGCGCGCTAGGTGGCGAGCAGCCGCTTCGCAGTAGTTCCGCACATCGTCCCAGCGGACCGAGGCTAGCAGCATGGGCATTGGCTGTTGCTCAGCATCCTCGAAGTATGCGAGGGCGCGGGCCGCGACAGCCAAGAAGTTGGGACGGTCGGAATACTTAATCAGTGCAAGGTCCAGCAACCTGTCGAGTGCGATCCTGTCGCGCAAGCAGTACACATCGATGAAGTCGCGTCGTGAACCTCGTGAGTTGATGGCGGCGAGTTTCATGAGACCGATATCTGTCGGCGAAGCAAGTCGTACCCCATGGTACTCGACTGTTGGCTTCAGGAGACGATGGGGCTGATGGATGAAACTCACGTCCGTGCCAAAGAGCCGCGTAAACAACATTCCATCTTGTTCAGAGACGATTTCGAGCTCCCTGCTCTTGCCCAGCGCCAGACAGATCTCGTCACGCTCCGGCGCCAGGAGGCGACGTGTGGCGCTGAACCAGTCGAGATCGGTTGATACCCGATGCTCGATTTGCAGCGCCAGCGCGGTCCCCCCTGCAAGATAGAAGTCGCCGATGAACTTTGCGGTACGGAGATAGCCTAGTGCCTGCCGACAGCCATCCGTGATGGCCGAGTCAGACATGTTTACCATGCCTCAGCTCTCTTCGCTTCAACTGCCCACTCCGGGGCAACATAGTCTTGTATCCCCAGCGCCAGCCGCCATAGGGCGAACGATCGCTTCGACAAAAGTCGAAACCCATGTCGCTGTACCCATTCGGCCACACAATTCTCTCCATAGCGAGCAAACAACCAACGTGTCTGCTGCCAGCTGCCCCGCTCCAGCACCCGCTCTATGATCACTCCCTTGTGGCGGTCCACATCCATGGTCTCGAAAACGTATTCCGGGAACAAGCAGGCTGCGTCTTCAGGAAGACGATCAATGTCGGATGGGAGATGCTCCGGAGAGGGAATCGCTGATCGCGCGCTCGATCTTTGCTGCAATTCAGGCATACCACCTTCTTACACTTCCCGATTACCAGATCTCATATTCTCCTTCTCTTGCCGAATATAAAGGCGCGAGTCCGAAATGCCAATGGTTTGTGCAGGAATGATGGGTAGCCATTCATGGGGTCCATGGTTCAGGAGTCAGGAGTGAAGACACATCATTGGTTTGGGCTATTGGGAGTTCTGAACATCACATCATCTCCTTTTCTGACTGCCTACTGCCAGCTTGGAGGGGGGTGATGGGGTATGGGAATTGAGTCAGGTGTCAGAAGTCAGCGGAAGAGGGGAAGCGCAGAGCATAGGAACAAGACCAGAATCGGATATTGCCCATGTCAACCACGCGTCCCTCGCGTGGTCGATGTCGCGCCGCAAAGCGTTTACCAAATAGTCGCTACCACATCGGATGCTCTGATCCGTTTGTCTTTCGTGACAAGCGGTGCGTCGAGCTTGATTGCAGTGGCCACGATGATTCGATCAACGGGATCCGGAGAAAGAGAATCCGGTAGATGGACAGATCTGAGGGCGAGGCTGTTGTCCACGGGGACGAAGTGCAGCGATGGTAGCAAAGCTGACTGAGCGATCCAATCCGCGACATTCATGGTCAGTTGAAGCCGTCCCTTCTTGACAAGCATGGCCACCTCCCATGTGCTCATGGAGGACACATAGATGCCATCCTGTTTCGAGGCCTCATCGATAGACTGGTGTGCGGCCTGCGAGAGCCGGCGAGGATCGCCAATCCACCAGACCCATGCATGTGTATCGAGTACTATCATCCTAACCCGAACTTCTCACCAACATTCGGCTGCAATAGCCGATAAGGCACTGCCTGCTTCGTTACGCTCCATCAGCCTCCTCGACGTATCGCAGAGGATACGCCTGCGGGGTCTTCAGTCGCAAGCCTCGCATCAAGAACCATCTCGGCCATTTCGCTTCGAAAGCCGGTGAGAAGTCCGGGCTAGAACATTCCACTCGTCCAGGCCAACAGGTTCGGTAGGCTCAGCGTATTTCACGACCGACCCCCGCAAGCGTTGCAGGATGTCCTCAGGGGTAGAGTCATAGGGGATGATCTTGAGCGTTGGTTTCCCATGATCAGTGATCACCAATGGCTTGCTGGTCTTTTCCACGAACCGGAAGTACTGCAGGGCGCGGGCCTTGAACTTCGATTTGGAAATCAGATTCTCCATGATTGAGATCTCTTTCAAGATGAGGAGGGGTGATATGACCATAGTCATGTTACCATGGTCATAATGAGACGTCAAGTCCTGAAGCGATTAGCGGCAGGGATTGGGGGAATGGGGTGATGGGGGAATGGGGTGATGGGGGATTGGGAGAAGGGAGCGTTCAGCGGGCAGCGTTCAGATGACGGAGTGAGGCCGCGGGTTGTCGGATCTTCGATGCTTGGTCATGGTCGTAGAGGCTCGATACGGGAAGATCGCAGGCAGGGACGCCTGCGCCACTGACCTGTGCTACTGACCTGTGCCACGATCCGCCAGCTGGCGCACGTCCCTCCAGAGATGCTGATGAGAGGGGATTGGGAGAGGAAGAATCTGAAATCTGACAATCTATAATCTGCCAATCTGGGTTGGGGAAGGGATAAGGAAGCGTTCAGCGTTCAGCGTTGAGATGATGGAGCAAGGAATGGATGGGAGAAGAGAGCGTTCAGCGTTGAGATGGCAGAAGGAGGAGAATGGGGAGAAGAGAGCTGTTGAGGCCGGATGAGGAAGAGAAGCGGAATGGGAGGATAAGCGAAATGCGGGAGAGGCCATGGGATGGCTGTTGCGCCTTCAGGGGGGTCGGTATAAGTTTGCCTGGAATGGTTGTCGGCGGTATGCTGTGCGGTTCGCATTGAAGAAGTGGGAAGATTGCGCAAGGCCTCTGGGTCGTTTCCACGGCTTCGCGCGGGAATGAGGCCGCTCTTTGGGCTCGGGAGGACAGATGACAGTGGAGAGAAGACAGAGCCGGCCAACCCTATCGCCCTTGCCTCCGAGTCGACCGAAGGTCGCACCTTTGCGTCTTTGCGCCTTCTTGTCACGACGAAGCCTCGGCGAAGGCGGATGCGTGATGCTCCCTCTCTTCCGACTCTACCAACACATTATTAGCCTCGCGCCGCCAGGCGCATAGGGAGGACTGGAATGGAGCGACCTCAGACTATTGCACCCCCGGAAGGAAAGCTTGGGGTGCTGCTCCCCGGGATGGGCGCGGTTGCCACGGCGTTCATTGCCGGCGTGTATGCGGTGAGACGGGATTTGGGTCGGCCCATTGGCTCCTTGACCCAAATGGGCACCATACGACTGGGTCAACGAACGGAGAATAGAACGCCTGCGCTGAAGGATTTCGCGCCTTTCGCCGCCATGGACCAACTCGTGTTCGGCGGATGGGACATCTTCTCTGACAATGCCTACCAGGCTTCTTTGAGGTCAGGCGTGCTCCGAAAAGATCTCCTCGATCAGCTCAAACCCGAGCTGGAGGCGATACAGCCCATGTCCGCCGTGTTTGATCGGCATTATGTGAAGAAGCTTGACGGGCCGAATGTCAAGAAAGGTCGGAATTGGATGGAGCTGGCCGAACAGCTCATTGACGACATGGAACGCTTCAAACGAGAAAACGACTGTTCGCGTCTTGTGATGATTTGGTGTGGGAGCACGGAGATCTTTCTGAAGCCCACAGCGGTCCACCAGACCATAGAGAAGTTCGAACAGGGATTGGCGGCTCGAGATCCAGCCATCTCGCCCAGCATGGTGTATGCTTATGCCGCACTCAGAGCCGGTATACCGTACGCCAACGGGGCCCCGAATCTGTCGGTTGATATCCCTGCTCTGATGGAACTTGCCGCGCAGAACAACGTGCCGGTGGTCGGCAAGGACTTCAAGACGGGCCAGACATTGATGAAAACAATCTTGGCGCCGGGGCTGAAGGCCCGTATGATCGGTATTCGAGGCTGGTTCTCAACCAATATCCTGGGCAATCGGGATGGGGAAGTCCTCGATGATCCGGAGAGCTTCAAGACCAAAGAGGAAAGCAAGCTCTCCGTTTTGGAGCACATCCTTCAGCCGGAAGTGTATCCCGAGCTGTATGATGACCTGTACCACAAGGTCAGGATAAACTATTACCCACCCCGGGGCGACAATAAGGAAGGGTGGGACAACATCGACATATTCGGGTGGCTGGGCTATCCGATGCAGATCAAGATCGACTTCCTTTGCAGGGACAGTATACTCGCCGCTCCCCTGGTGCTTGATATCGGGCTCTGTCTCGATCTTGCCGCCCGGTCAGGGTGGCACGGTGTGCAAGAATGGATGTCATTTTTCTTCAAGAGCCCCATGCATGCCGCCGATCTTTATCCCGAGCATGATCTTTTCATCCAGTTGATGAAGCTCAAGAATACATTGCGGTTTCTTATGGGGGAGGAGTGTATCACGCATCTCGGCAATGAGTACTATGATTGATTGGTCGCCCGCTTCAGGTGACGTATCCCACGATGTTTCAGCCACGCTCTTCCGCCAATCTCTTTGGGGGCTTTTGTACCCGTGGCGCATGGGACATGGCGCGAGCCGGTGGATTCGCAGAGCGAGAGAGAACATGGCAGTGATTTCATGAACGAGAGGACCAGGGATTCTTCGATGCAAGTGGGGTACATGTGATAGGACGAGTGGTACGGAAAAAGAAATCGTTGGGGGAGCCGGCTCCTGAGGCAAAACGGGCAGGCCCACTTTCCCCACAGGCATTCAGCAGCTATCTGAAGCCGGAACGGTACTTGGCCTCGCTCCAGGCGAGCAACCGGAGCGAGGTCTTGCAAGAGCTCGCATGTGGGCTGAAGGAGATATGGCCTACCAGCGAGTGCGATTGTATCAAACAACTCCTGATCGCCAGGGAGGAGCTGGGAACTACGGCACTGGGGAAAGGGCTCGCAGTTCCCCATGTTCGCACGGCGCTGGTTACCGCGCTTACGGTAATCATCGGGCGTTCCAAGGCGGGGATCGCCTACCGCGCTCCTGACGGCAAGAGAGCGCACATATTCTTTCTTGTTTTGGGACCCCATGAGGATCCCGGGAACCAGTACCTCTCATTCCTCAGCAGCATTGTTCTGATATTCAAAGAGCGGGGTATGAAGGGGCGTTTGCTCAAAGCGAAGAGTTTCGAGGAGTTGGTCGCCATTCTGGAGGACACATTGCCCCGTGAATAAGGATGTTCGTTTTCTCGTTTCACTGCAAGATATCGATAACCTTCTGGCTGATTTCGAAGGCGATGATGCTGATGAGATCCGATCCATGGGTTTCGAATTGGGGAGCGGCAAAGGGCTGAGGGAGACAAAAAAGAAAATACGCGCCGCCTTGGATCCTACACTGTTGCGAGCCTATGATCGACTCTCCAAGGTCTATCGGCGACGCGTGGTGGTCCCTGTGGTCAACGGGACCTGCTCGGGCTGTTTTGGGGTGCTCGCCACGGCGCGCCTTCAGCAGGCCCGTGCCGGTGATCGGCCCATGGTATGTGAGCACTGCGGGAGAATCCTTTTCTGGTTGTAAGCCCTCGTCACCCAAGGCGTTTGGGGTGATGGGAAGGAGCGATGGTTTGGAGCCGCGAAACCATGTGAGCAGGGTGCTTATTCGCACGGAGAATGCAAGCTATGTCGGCAATCTTGTGTTGCCTACGAGCACAAGGTTGAAGGAGTTTATCAACAGGAACGACGCCTGGATTTCGTTATCGGATGCCCAGGTCACGAATTGGATCCCTGGGAAGCAAGGCATCCCTGAACGAGTTCAGAGGGTCGTTCTAAGGAAACGACTTATCGAATATGTCACACTGCTTTCTCAGGATGTAAGGCCCGACAAGATCAAGGTGTACGAACGCGATGTGCTTGGCGTGAGAATGAGAAAGGGGTCGTTCTCTTTTCATCTAGGCGGCGGCATCATGGTCAGCGGAGAGGTCATTGGCGGTGAGAAAACCATCACCTATCATCGCGGCGGGTTCCTCGCGGTCACCAATCCGATAATCTCGGACCTGAAGAGTGACGGAGCTGCATTTGAGACCAAATTCGTGCTCATCAATATCGAGCGGATTGAATCTTATGAGAAAGAACTGGGGGCAGAAGAGGCTGATCTTGAGCCCGGCGCCCCGCCGAAGATGAAGCCGCATGACGAACCCATGGATTTCTCCGATTTCGAGAACCAGTTCATCAAGCTGGACAAAGTCATACCCACCACAGAAGGACAGGATACGTGAATCGGGGGGTTCTGTTTCCCCGTCAGAAGGCGCTTCTTCAGGAAGTGCGGCGGTTCATCGCGAAGAGAGGTTTTCCTCCCACCTTGCGGGAACTGGCGGCGGCCCTGGGCGTACGATCCCCCAGCGGGGTTCGCCAGCAGCTCAGGTCTCTCGAACGCAAGGGATATCTGAGGCTGGAACCCGGGAGTACCAGAGGGATAGTACTGATTGACGACGGTGAGCGTGGATCCATCCCCATTCTTGGGCAGATAGTTGCCGGGTCCCCGGTTGAAGTGGACCAGATCCATTCAGGGCGGCTCGAGCTGGGAAAGTCCTTGGGAATCATGCCAGAGTTCTGTTTTGCGGTAAAAGTTGAAGGCGAGAGCATGATTGATGACCATATCGTTGAAGGCGACTACGTTGTCCTGGATCCGCGGCGGCAACCGCGGAAGGGAAGCGTAGTGGCGGTGAATGTCGATGGCGCCGTCACGTTGAAGAGGTATCAGCCAACCGATCATGGTATTGAGTTGCAGCCGGCGAATCCGAACATGGATCCCATTGTGATCGAGGCAGGGCATGTACACACTGCCCATGTATTGGGCGTGGCGGTTGCGCTGGTGCGACGCCTGGGGAGATCCCACTAAAGATGTCCGTCCGCGGCGGAATCGCTCTCATCATGAGCCTTGCAATCAGCTTGGCGACACCTCTGAGCGCCACCGAATATGGAGGTCTGCCGGGGGCGTATCTCCGGTTCGGGTCCTCAGCCCGCGCGTTGGGGCTCGGGGGTTTGGACGTGGTGTTGGGAGAAGGATCGGGGGCGGCGTACGGGAATCCGGCCCAGATCGGATTCCTGCAGGATTATGAGTTTTCCGCGACACATGCATCGCTCTATGAGGGGTCACTGTATCATGTGTTGACCTTTGCTGCGCCGTGGACCAGGTGGGGAGGAGTCTCTCTGGGGGTGGTGAGTCTTGGGTGCGGCGGCTTTGAGCAGCGTGGTCCCACCGATAATAGATATTCCATCAAAGGCGAGGAATTTTCGGATTCGCAAACCGGCCTTCTGATGGGGTGGGGAACGGAATTCTCCCGCGTGGGCTATTCCTTGTCACTGGCGAGCCGCGTCAAGCTGGTCAACCATGCAATGCTGGAGAAGAGCGCGTGGGGGTTCGGAGCGGATATGGGTCTCGAGCACCGCTTTGTCTTCCCCTATGTGCATCGATATATCACCCCGCTTCAGGTGGGGGCCCACTTCTCCAATCTTCTCCAACCAGCTCTCACGCTGGACGAGGAGAGTGAGTCATTTCCGTCGCGGCTCTCGTTGGGGATCGGCTACTCCGTGGGGGAGAGGGCGACGGCGGGAATTGAATTCGCACCAATTGGATCAGGGGGAAGACGGATCCGGGGAGGCATCGAGCTGCGGCCTCGGGAGGAGATCCGGCTGCGGGCGGGAATGAACAGCGCCGAGATCACCGGTGGATTTGGGATTCGGTGGCGAGACATCGCCGTTGATTACGCGGTTTCATGGCATGAAGAACTATCCACCAGCCACCGTGTCAGCCTCGCGTTGCGGCGTCCATCAGCATTGGTTGTCGAGCATGACGGCGAGATCGATCCTCGCGCAAGTGCCCGATGGGTTGTTCAGCATTATACCGACCCGGAGGCGGCGCGGTTGGCACATCTGTTGGCCTCTTCGGGTGATGAGGGGAATGCGGGTCGCTACTATCGATTTGTCGTGGGAGAGCATCTTTCGACTCAATGGGCCGCCTATGGATGGAAGTGGTTCGGAGACCGGGACTATAGCGGCGCGAAATGGGCCGGCGCCGAAGCAAACTACTTGAGGCTTCTTGGGCATGCACACCGGGATGTGTCTGCCACGGATAAGACTTGGTTCAGACTCGGCGATGCGTCGGAGCGATTGGAGCACTGGGCGAACGCGGTGCAAGGCTACGAGCTCGTCATAGCCTCGGGCAAAACGTCGGTCCTTCGGGAACAGTCGTACTTTCGGGCAGGGGCGGTCTACTTCCTGCATCTTCACGATTACCTGTCCACGATTCGGATCTACGAGGGAGCCATTGGTTTTTACCCGGGGCACGACCTGTCGGACGCCTATTTCCGTTTGGGGCGTTCCTATGCGGCGCTGGAACGCTGGCAGAGCTCCGTGGAACGACTCGAGATCTTCCTCGACCGGTATCAGGGAGACCCAAGGGTTCCTGACGGGCTTTTCTGGCTCGGGCGAGGACTCTATGAGTTAGGGCTTCCGGAAGACGCACTGCCCAAGCTGGAGGAGGTGGTGGAGGGGTATCCGCGGCATGAAGTTGCCGATGATGCGATTCTTTACAAGGGGCATTGTCGTCGGCTCATGGGGAGTCTTTCCATGGCCAGGCTCGAGTACTCCAGGGTGGTGAAGGATTTTCCCGCGCGGGATTCGTCTCCTCTGGCCCAGCTTGCCTTGGCAATGGTCCTGGAAGAGGAGGGTTCCTTGGAGGTTGCGCGGAGGGAATTCCGGCGTTTTATCGCGAACTATCCAAATCATCCGCGAAGGTCCGAGGCCTCGCAACATCTTCAGGCCATGGAAGGGGGAACGAGGTAGGAGACTTCGCTTCCTGCCTGCCGGCCGGCAGGCGCGATTGGGGAAATGGGATGGTGGGAGAATGGGATGATGGGAGAATGGGGTGATGGGTTGTTGGGTTCAGAGGTTCAAGGTTCAGGGTTCAGAGGTTCAAAGGTTGATGGGTTCAGAGGTTCAGGGTTCAGGGTTCAAGGTTCAAAGTTTAGGGGTTCGGAGGTTCGGGTAGTGAGGGTTTACAAGAGAAGGCAACCCAGAACCCAGAACGGGGAACGCTGAACGGGGAACACCTGAACACTCGCATAACCTGAAGTGATAGGAAACAACAAGAAGCAACCGGAGGAGGAGATTCTATGCGCATGTTTTTAGGGGGGATGTGTGGTGTTCTGTTGCTGCTGGGGCTGTACAACGGGGCCGCGGCTCAGCCGGCCGGCGATAGTGAGCCCAGCCTGGCTGAACAAGAAGCTCTCGGGCTGACGGTGGTGGACACGATCCCCCTTGGAGCCATGGACCAAGAGGGCCAAGTTCTTGTGAAGAGAGGATTCATGAAAAACCTGTTCTTCAGGGGCGGGTCCGTCATGTACGTGCTTGCGCTGCTCTCCTTGCTTGGTGTGACCATTGTGGTGGAGCGTCTCTTCGCCCTGCGAAGGAGCAAGATTTTGCCCAGGTCCTTTATCGCCAAGATTCGTGCCCGGTGGTTGAAGGGTGACATAAAAGGAGCATTCGATCTTTGTGACGAAGCGGATACGCCCATGGCCCGGGTGCTCCGTGCGGGCCTTGCCAAACATCGTTTGGGTCTCTCGGAAGTGGAACGTGCCATCGACGGCGCCGGCGGTCATGAGATTCAATCACTGAGCAAGCATCTTCGCGCACTGGGCGCTCTGTCATCTATTGCTCCCCTCCTTGGCATCCTCGGAACGGTCATGGGTATGATCCGGGCGTTCAACGTCATTGCCACAAGCGGGTCCAGGCGACCGGATCTCATCGCAAACGGCATCTCTGAAGCATTGCTTACCACGGCGGTGGGGCTCTCCATAGGCATACCGCTCTTTCTCTTGTACCACTACCTCAGGGGCCGAACGGACCAGCTCACCTGGGAGATGGAAGAGGTTGCCATCGAAATTGTGGAGAACCTCGCGATCGGGGGTGAAAAAATTGCGCTTTAGGAGGCAGGAATCCGAGGCCATCGAGCTGCAGCTCGTCCCTCTTATCGATGTAGTATTCCTGCTGCTCATTTTTTTTCTCATGGGGACAACATTTGTCGACCTGTTGGATAAGCTGGACATTCGTCTCCCGGAGAGTTCGGTGGCAACGCAGCAGGAGCGACGAAACCACTTGATTGAGATGCCGCTGGAAGGGCAGATTATTCTGAATGGCGGCGAAGTTGCCATTGACGAGCTCCTTCCTCGTCTGGAACGGCTTCGATGGGATCCGGGTCTCCGCAGTAGGGTTGTCATTATCAAGGCCGACAAACGAGTGAGCCACGGCAGTGTGGTGAAGATCATGGGTATTTGCAAGCAAGCGGGGATACTGCAGATAGGGATTGCGGCCCTCCTGGAGATTGAAGAGGAGGTATGATCCTTGATGATTGGTGAGCGTTCAGGGTTCAGGGTTCAGGGGTTCGGAGGTTCGGGTAGTGAGGGTTTGCAAGAGAAGGCAACCCCGAACCCAGAACGGGGAACGCTGAACGGTGAATTCTGAATCCGTGGAGGCCATGGAGGAAGAACCTGTGAGGGTTCGCGCAGAAATGAGTTCGCATTCTTGGCGCACAGATTTGCCGCAGAATTGGTCTCCCCGAGGGAGCGAAACCGGCTTGCCCCGGCGGAGCCTTGGCGTAGACGGGGGGCGTAGTCCAGGCTACGTCGAGGATTGCGCGATCGAGGCGAGGCCAATAGATGTGGTGAAGATGTGATGTCAAAATGTGAAGTTATTCCTGCGCGAGCCCTAAGGGGAGGAGAGAGATGGTAGCTGTGCACGATGCGGTGTATCAAAGGGGAGACTCCAAGTGGCGGAATGCAGTGGTGCTCTCATTTTTGGTACATGTGCTCCTGCTCCTTAGCCTTGATCAGCTTCCTATCTCAAAGTCCCGGCTCGTGGAACGGGAAATCCTTCTCACGGTTGATCTTGCCCCGCTCCCGGAAGCTGTCGTCATCGAAGAATCTCCGCCTGAGGAGTATGGGGAGCTCCGGGAGCCGCCACCGACCAACCTGTTGGATATGCGCGTGGCGGCGGCGCTTCCTGAGCCTGGCGTCGATCTCTTCGAGGAGCTCCCCGAGCCGATGCTTGATCCCACGGAGGAGATGCCTCTTCTTTCGTCTGATCCTCTGGAGCTGCCCATGGACGAGCGGGATTTGCTTTCCGCAGAGGACAAGCTCAGCACACTCTCACTCCATGATGAATTCAAGCCAACCCTCCCTGCAGACAAAATGGACGCGCTCACCAAGAGGGATGCCCTGCTTCTGGGGAGAAGCACACGTGACGATCTGGCTCCCGCTCCCACAGGGCCTGCGGCCACCACTCGCCGCGTGGGGTACGAGACGAAGAATCCGGCAGACCATACCAGCGGGGTGGAACGCGGGCGGCTCCGGCCTCCGGGGGCCTCTCGTTCATATGCGACGCCTGGCAAAGGGAGTCTCGGCCCACCACGGGAAGGCAGGCCAACCACGCGCGAGAGGAAAAGAAGACGCATTCGAACCGTCAAACCAGTGGTGCCCCGGTGGGTCGAAGAGAAGGGCATCGAGACCTACGCCAAGGTCCGAATCCAGATTCTCGAGAGCGGGAAGATCGGCACCGTGGTGCTCACTATGTCCTCGGGTGAGCGTGAGCTGGATCACCTTGCGCTTGGAGCGGTGAAGCAGTGGTTGTATGATCCCGGGCTGGTGGAGTACCGGCTAGTGAAGATCAACTTCAAGCTAGAGTAGAGATTTCCCTCTTTTTATCATGAAATGGGCGCTATCTCTCGCGCTGATGTGTGTGCTTGTCGCGGCTGGGGCCTTGGGCAGCGATCCGGCGGCCGTTGGTGCATATCGATATGCCGCCGGCCTCTATGATATGGGGGAGCATGAGCTCGCCATTCAAGAGTTCTCCGCGTTCTTGGGAAGCTTCCCTGAGGATTCCCTGGCCGCCTCGGCCGCGTTCTGGCTCGGCGAGAGCCACTTCCAGATGGGGCAACACCACGAGGCTGCTGAGGCCTTTTCCCGTGCTATTCGGCCTGGCGCCGACCTTGAGCTCCTGGAAGATGCGCGCCTGCGAAAGGCGGAAGCATTATGGGAAACGGGGGATGCGGCAGGAGCCGCGGTGGCATATGAGGCGCTTCTTCGTGCTCACCCACGGGGGCGATATCGGGGGCAGGGGAGCTATTGGCTAGGGAGAAGCTACCTGACTCTCGGGAGAAAAGAACAGGCTGCCCGTGTGCTGAGAAACGCCGCGGCGTGGGGTGAAAGCAAGAGCCAACGAGCAGAGGCGGCATATCTCGCAGGGGATATTCTCAGGGAGTTGGAGCGATGCGAAGAGGCCGGAGAGCAGTACCGTGCGGTGCTGATCTTGACGCCTCATGGGGCGCACGCGTCGTCGTCCCTGGAGGGTTTAGGCCGGTGCGCCCTGGAAAGAGAAGACTGGCAAGAAGCCGCTGCGGTGCTCAGGCAGCTCACGGAGAGTTTTCCTCACGCAAAAGAGGCGACACAGGCCCGCTTCCATCTGGCGGAATGCCTTTCATCATTAGGTACGCATATAGAGGCATTGGCTGCATACCGCGCGGTGCTCAGGGATCCACAGGCCGTGGAGTTCTGGGATCGGGCAGTGTACGGAGAGGCGTGGGCAGCCGCCGCAACGGGCGACACCGTGGCGGCGCTGGCCAGCTATGCCCAGCTCTCTTTGGAGTTCCCCGGGAGCCCGTTGGCCGCGGAAGGGAAGTTCAGGGAGGCGCAGCTTGCGTATGCAGCCGGCGAGGTGGCCCGGGCACAGCGAGCCTTCAGCGAGCTCATGAGCGATTGGCCGGGATCGCCCTTCATTGCACAGGCGCTGTACTGGCGCGGATGGTGCCAACAGAAGCGAGATATCCTGGCTGCCGCGGAGCATGATTTCCTCAACTACGCGTCCCTTTATCCCGACTCTCTGTATGCGGCGAATTCTTTGCTCATGGCAGGCTTGCTCGCAAAGGATCAAGGTTCTTCCGAACGGGCCAGGACGGCATTGGAGAAACTCAGATGTGCTTACCCCGGATCCGAGCTCTTGCCACAGGCCCTGACGGTCTTGGCCGAGGGTTACGCGGCGGAAGGCGACGAGGACAAGGCGAATGCCATCCGTTCACAGTTGGCGATGGAGTTCCCTGAGAGTAGAGAAGCCACCAGTGCATTGTTGCAAACAGGGTTTTCCAATCTCGAGCATGGCAAGGAGACGGCGGCACTTGCCAGGTTCCGCGCGGTGATCGAACGTCCCGATGTCAGTGAAAAGCAGAAGGCCAGCGCTATGTATTATTTGGCGGAAGCCCACTACCGGCTCGAGGACTATGCAGAGGCTGAATCGCTCTATGTCCGGGCCGAGAAACTCAATGCCGGCGTCGACCTTGAGGACGATGCCATCTATGGCGCTGCGTGGTCCGCCCTGAGGGCGGGAGAAATAAACCGTGCGGGAGCACAATTCGCCCGATTGGCAACTGCCTTCCCCGAAAGCCCTTTCGCGGCGGAAGCCACATTTCGTCAGGGACAGGCCCTCTACGACCAGGGCAACTATCAGGAGGCTGCCACGGCGTATGGTTCTCTTCTGAAGCACTACGGAGGCACGGAGTATGCGGACGATGCGCTCTATGCCCAAGCGTGGTCCCAGTTGAAGCAGGGCAACCTGAGCGATGCGTCAGGTCTGTTGAGAAAGATGGTGGAGCTCTTCCCGGGAAGTGAGCTGGTTCCTGATGCGCTCTACGATCTCGGAACTTGTTACACGCGGCTGAATCGGGTGGCGGGAACGGCGCGAACCTTGCGCCAGCTCCTGGTTGACTACCCTTCGTATCCCCGGGCACGCGAAGCAGCCATGGCTCTGGTGGAAGCGTATGATGTCTTGGGCAAATCCGCCGCCAGGGACAGTGTGTTGGCAACCCTGACAAAGGAACCCGGCGGTGAGGAAGTGGCGGCGAAGACACTACTCAACCTGGCCGCAAAGAAGATGGAAAACGGTGACGCCGAGGCCACGGATCTCCTCCAACGACTCGTCACCCTTCACCCGACCACTCCCGAGGCAGAGGAGGCCCGGTTGCAGCTCGGGTGGATCTTCTTCCAGGAGGGTCGTGTGGATGAGGCATATGAGATCGTTCGGCCACTCTGTGAAAGTGAAGACAGCGAGATAGCTGGTCGGGCTTGCATGCGGGCGGCCGAGGCGAAGTACGAGGCCCAGGCTATGGAGGAAGCCGCCGAGCTCTATCAACAGGCGTTGCACACGGGAAGCTCGGAAGTCGATAGGGCGGCGGCATGGTATGGTCTCGCCTGGTGCAGGATGGAGTTGGGAGAACGACCTGAAGCCATCGAGGCCTTCGCGGCACTGTATCAGCAACATAAGGAGAGCCCACTCTGGAACGATGGCGCGTATCGTCTTGGGCAGCTTCTCTTGGAGGAAGGGAAGTCGCGCGAGGCTGCGGATGTCTACGCGGCCCTGGGGGAACACGATGACGCGGGAGCCAAAGGATTGGAGGCAAGTTACAAGAGAGCGCTCATCCTTCGTGAACGAAAAGCCTATTCCCAGGCCGCTTCGCTGCTCAGGAAGGTCTCCCAGAAAGCCGAGGGCCGTCTGGCGGAACTTGCCCTTTACCAGCTTGCAAGGACGCTCCACTTGCAGAATCGGCTGACCGATGCATCCAAAGTTTTCGTGAGCCTTGCCGACAAGTATCCGGAGAGCGATGTGGCCCAGCAGGCGGTTTATTCAGCAGGGATCTGCAAGCTCTCAATGGAGCGGTGGGCCTCCTCCGCCGAGCTGTTCGCCCGGGCAGCATCCATGCCGGGAGAGCTGCGCGCGGACGCCCTGCTTCGGGAGGGGGGAGCACGAGCAAAAGCGGGTGAGCATACCCGCGCATCGAAGTTGTTCAGTCAACTTCTTGATGAGGATCCTGACTATATGAGTGGAGCGGAAGTAAGTTTCAGGCTGGCGCAAAGCCTTGCCGAGATTGGCGAGAATGCCAAAGTCGACAGCATCTGTGGTGAGCTCGTACTGCGACCCGATTGGGCGTATCCCGATCGCGCATGGTATCTTCGAGCCATGGCGAAGAAAGGAAGGGGAGACAAGGAGGGGGCCATGGCTGCGTATCAGGAGGTGCTGCACCGCTATCCTGATAGTGATCTCGCGCCATATGCCAGGGCGCAGTATGATGCCCTGGCGGAAGAGGAGGATTGATGAGGGGTACCATCTTTTGGGTCTCGATAATTCTCGCGGCGACCTCGGTTCATGCCGCCACGGATACGCTGAGGCCGGACCAGGAGCTCTATCTCCAAGGAGCGAATGCGTTCGATTCGGGAGAGTACACCACCGCGGTTTCCTCCTTCCAACGGCTTCTCAAAGATCATCCGGGGAGCGCGCTGGTCTGCCCCAGCCACTATGCGCTGGCAGAGACGTTTTACAGCATCCAGCGGTACGCACAAGCATTGCAGCAGTTGAACAGGATCAGCGCGGCATGCGCACGACAGGTCGGGCGAGGGAAGGTATTGTTTCGGAAGGCGTGGGCCTTGTATCGTCTGGATCGTCAGGACCAGGCCGGCGGCGTCTTTACTCAGGCAGCGGCGAGCACGGATCTTGACACCAATGAGCAGCTTTTTGCTTTGGTGATGGCAGGGGACATTGCGGCGGAGTCGGGCAGGTACAAGGAGGCTATCTCGCACTATACGCGGGTCATCAAAGGTTCGCCTCCTATTGTTTTGGCGTGCCAGGTACAGACCAAGATCGGAAAAGCCCACCTCAAGGGGAAGAACTATGCAGGTGCCCGGCAGGCGTTCTCAACAGTCCTCCAGCTTGATCCGCGATCAGAGTTCGCCGACGATGCCCTCTACGGTCGAGCCTGGGCCATGAGATCGGCGAAGCATTATCAACAGGCCAAGAAGAACTGGACCCATCTCTTGAGCAACTACGCCATATCTCCCCTGGTGCCTGAAGCCCGATTTCGGTTAGGCGAGGAGAACTATAGGATGGGGAACTACATCGATGCCAGGCTGGCATTCGATTCCGTGCCCCCGGCCAGTGATTTCGCCGATGATGCCTTGTATTGGACGGCTTGGGCCTTCTACAGGATGAGAGAGTACTCGCGGGCTGCGTACACATTTGACCTTGTGCGAACGAAATTCTCGCGCAGCAATCTCAACATAGATGCCCGGTTCAGGGCTGCGGAGTCCCATAGGGACGCGGGCGAATACGAGCTTGCGATTATCGGATACCGGGCCCTTGTGGAGTTGGGGCCGACACCCGAGTATTTCATACAGTCATTATACGGCATGGCACAATCGGCGGCCATGAGCGGTGATCAGTCGGCGGCGGAGCGGTATAGAACGGAGCTGCTGGCCACACGTAAGGCGGGGGATTATGCCCCGCGTGTATTTTTTGATCTCGGTGTGGCGGCCTACAACCGAAAGCAGTATGCTGTTGCAATTCGGGAGTTCGGGAGTCTCATCGAACGCTATCCTCGGTATCCATTGGTAGACGAGGCGCTCTACGAGCTGGGACTCTCCTACATGCGTGAAGAGATGTACAAGGAGGCAAAGAATGCCCTCCGCCGGTGTGTGCGCCACGCCCCGGAGGGGGATGCGGGAAAGAATGCCGCGTATCAGTTAGGGTGGGCCCTTTTCCGCGCGGGGGAGTTTGTGGAGGCCTCGAATCAGTTCCTCACCGTGGCATCGCAGGGCGGGGAAAACGCGGTGGATGCCCGGTACCGTGCGGGAGATGCCCTCTACAATGCCGGCAAGTACCCGGATGCCATCAATCTGTACCAGCAGGTCATCGACTTGAGCCCCGGGTCGGAGTTGGCCGCTACCGCTCAGAACTCCATCGGATGGTGCTATGACCGACTTGGGCGGCCGGAAGAGGCCATAGGTTCGTTCCAAATAGTCGTGGATCGGTATCCGCAAAGCCAGGTCTGGGATGATTCCGCCTATAAGGTTGCAGAATACTACCATAGTCAGAAGGATTACTCCCTCTCGGTGCCTGTGTTGGAGGAACTCCGGGATCTTCAGGTCTCGCCGTTCTGGGAGAGCAGCCTTCTGATGTTGGGAGAAGGGTTGTGGCAGCTCAAGAAGAAGGACAAGGCCATGGCCGTCCTCCGCTTGCTTCTCGACCGCAAGGATACGCCGCTTCGGGAAGACGCCCTTCTCCTCCTGGCGGATCTGAGCTGGGAGGAGGAACGGTGGTCACAGGCGCGTAGCTACTACGCACAGTTCGTAGAGGAGTTCCCTCAACATGAGCTGGGATCTCGTGCACTGATCAGGGTGGCTGATTCCTTTTCTGCCGAGGAACTATGGGCGGAAGCCGTGAGGGCGTATGTCCGCGCATCGGTGGCAGGGGCCGACCAGATCGCCTGCCTCATCGGGCGGTGCCGCGCATCGGCGCATCTGGGCGATTGCCAGGCTGCTGAGGAATCCGCCAATGCCCTGGAAACCAGATACCCGGCGAATGAAGAGACGGGAGAGGCTTTCTACTGGGCAGGGCACTGTCATTTCGACCATCAGATGGATGAACACGCGGTGCGTCTTCTTCTGAAGGTGCCTATCCTTTACCCCGATAGTGAATATGCTGATGATGCATTGCTCTTCGTTGCGCAGGCGCGACTGCGGCAGCAGCGGCCGGAGCACGCAGAGCGGCAGCTCCGGATGCTTCTTGATAAGTATCCGGGATCTCCCCACAAGACAAAGGCCGAGAGACTCCTTACATCGATAGGAGGTGGGGAGTGAAAAAGGGAAGTCTACTGCTCCTGTTGATGAGCTTGATCGTGTTGGTCATCCCCGTTCGCGGGCAGCCTGGGAAGATCGAAGCCCCGGAGGAGGAAATCACGGTCTATGGCGAGCAACGCCAGAGAATGCAAACCAGGAAGGACGAACGAGCACTTGCCAAGATTGAGGAGGAGCTCCGTCGGCGCTTTGGCCTGAACCACCCGAGTCCCTCACCTGACAGGCTTCTGGATACAGGAGTCAGTCTCAGCAACTGCGCGAGTATCGATGTGGCCACCAAACCGATGGGGGCTGAAGTCTATCTTGATGGTAGGCTTCTGGGCGCCACGCCGCTGGCAGCGAGCAAGCTCCCGGGGGGGCGGCATGTTTTGGCTTTGCGGCACACAGGGTATGAGCTCTGGTCGGCGTCGGTACTCCTGCCCCCTTGGGGAACCGCGCGGATCAGCACCGGTCTCGACCGTCGCATCAGGTATGAGCTGGAAACCGTATGGGACACAGAAAAGAAGCAACAGCTCCCAAGCGGGCTCACCGTGCTCAAGCCGGGGAACGTCCTGGTGTCCGGTGGCGGCGTCGTCCGGCTGTGGACCCGTGGCAGGGCCATAAGACAGTTCAAGGTAGATGGCATGACAGATCCACGTGGCATGGGGCTTTCGCCGTTGGGGCGATTGCTCTATGTGGCGGATCCGGGATGTCATGCGGTGTGGTATTTTGAGACGGCCACGGGGAGGTTCATGGGCAAGATCGAAGGAAACGGAGGACAGCAGCTGCATCAGCCCACGGATGTGGCAGTGGCCGAGGATGGAAGGATTCTGGTCTGTGATTCAGGGAACCATCGCTTGGTGTGGTTCGATCAGAAAGGCAATCCCCTGGAGGTGTGGGGCGGAGCAGAGACCGGGATGTTCCGGCATCCTGAGGGTGTGGCGCTGGCCGAAGACGGGAAGGTGTACGTCGCTGATTGGGGAAACAATCGGATTCAAGTGCTTTCCCCCTCGGGAGAGGTGATGTGGAGCTTTGGCGCCAGGGGTATGGCCCCCGGCCAGTTCCGGGGCCCTACCAGTGTCTGCCTGGAAGAAGGGGGCTATCTGCTTGTGGTTGATTCGCTGAACGATAGGGTGCAGCGTTTTCGCCGAGATGGGACGGTGGTGAGCGTGCTGCCTGAGGCCAGGGGGCTCGGCCAGTTCACCAAACCGTTTAGTGCCGCGCTGGATCCCGCGGGAGTTGTGTACGTCACCCAACGTGATCGTCATGGCGTCTTGGTGCTGCGGCAGATGTGGCAGCAAGCGTACGTAGCCGAGCTTGGTTTGCTCCGCGCTGCCGGAGGATAGGCTGCGGTGTCCAGGGCTAGGCTCGTCACTGCTTGGATTTGGGTATGGCTCTTCTCCGCGATTTTATTCATTTCGGGCTGCTATTCCTTCTCCGCACGAACGTCAACGCATATCAGGTCAGTGGGTATTCCTTTCTTCGAGAATAAGACGACACGCTTTGGTATCGAGAGCAAGCTCACGTCCGAGATCGCCCGTGGATTTATGGAGGATGGGGCACTGAGGGTGGTTGATGAGGGAGTCGCGGATTCTGTGATTCGTGGTGAGATCACAGGTTATGAGGTTAAGGCCGCAGTTTTTGATCAGAATGAAGTCGTGTCGAAAATGAGAGTGATCATCACCGTGAATGTGATATATCGAGATCTGGTGCAAAACACCGTAGTGTGGGAGCAGAAAGGGCTCTCGAAATGGCGAGAGTATCGTCTGGTTGTCGGTGGTGACGAACCCGCTCAGACGGAGGAGGACGGGCAGGATGAGGCAATCCGCAAGATCGTTCAGGAGCTGCTGGCCCGGTCCATAGAAACGTGGTAGCTTTTGAGGGGTTCGGGGTTCGGAGTTCAGATGACGGAGAGAGGATGTGGGAGAGATTTTTCGCTCCTTGTGGTCGCTCAGAATGACAGGGGTAGTGCCAATATGGATGTGAGAATGTGTGTCATTCTGAGGAAGCGAAGCGACTGAAGAATCTGGGTGGGAGGGGACGGGGAGAGGGTTCAGGGTTTAGGGTTCAGGGTTCAGGAGAGATTCGGATCGTTGATTCGTGAGTTCTGAATGGAGAAGGCAAAAGGATGGAGCGATCTGAGGGTATTGAGGCCTGTCTGCGTGCGACGCACAGGCTGGCATGGCAGTCGACAGAGAACTCACTCGCATGGTCAACGGAAGATGAGGTAATCCTCCCTCCGGCTCGGCGGGAACGGGGAACTCTGAACCTTTGAACGCCTACGAAACAAGGTAGCATGCATTGAAGCAGGCTCGATACCGCGCCGAGTATCTGCTGCTCCGCTGGACAGTCTGGTGGGCGCGTGGGCTCAGAGGAGGTGTTCGGAGGGCTGTTGCCCATATTCTTGGAACGGTTGTTTTTGACTTGCTTCGAATCCGGCGAAGAGTCACCCTTGCCAATCTTGGGCTGGTTTATGGTGATTCCCTGACGGCTCGCGAGCTGGTGAAGCAGGGAAGACGCTGCTACCGCGCCCTGGCCATGAGGGCTCTGGAAGTCGCCCAGATGACCAGTTTCACCCGTGATGATGTGGTCAATGCCTGCTCGGTCCGGAATATGGAGATCCTTGTGGATGCGTTGAGCCGTGATCGGGGTGTCATACTGGCCAGCGGGCATATCGGAAACTGGGAGCTCATGGCGGCTTCGTTGTCGGCACGGGGGATCCCATTTGCAGCGGTTGCCGCGCCGCTGAAGAATCCATTTGTGGATGAATGGATCACGTCACTCCGTGCCGGATTTGGGATGAGGCTCCTGCCGCCCGGGAAGAGGTCAGCGCGTGCGGTGTTGCAGGCGCTGAGGTCGGGTTGCGTCGTCCTCCTGCTTATGGATCAGGATGCACGGAGCCAAGGCGTGTTTGTTCGATTCCTGGGGAGGTCGGCCAGCACCAGGGCAGGAGCGGCAAGGCTGGCACAGCGGACTGGCGCTCCCATAGTTCCGTGCACCTCAAGGCCCGGCCCGGGTGCGTATCATACCATCGTGATCCATCCGGCTATCTCGCCGCCGCCCCGTGGCGCCGGAGCCGAGGAGATCACGCAGAAGATACAGGAGATCACTGCGGTATTGGAGCGCAGTATACAAGAGGAGCCCTCCCTGTGGTTTTGGCCTCATCGACGATTCAAGACTCGTCCGCCTGAGTGATCTTGGAGAGATTGGAGGGTAGCGTGGAGAGAACACTGCTCATCATCAAGCCTGACGGCGTTTCAGCGGGGAGGACGGGAGCTATACTCAGCACCGTTGAAGAAGAAGGCTTCCGGATACTTGCCTTGCAGAAACGGACTCTCCTACGCCATGAGGCAGAGGCGTTCTATGAAGTGCATCAAGGGAAGTCATTCTTCGATGGCCTCATGGAGTTCATGTGTTCGGGGCCTGTCATCCTGTGTGTTCTGGAACACGAAACGGCGGTTTCGAAGTTGAGAGCACTGGTGGGACCCACGGATCCTGCCGAGGCCGAGGCGGGTTCGATACGTCAGCTCTATGGAACGACGATTCGCAAGAATGCTGTCCACGCCTCAGACAGCACCGAGAACGGTGAACATGAAATCGGGTTCTTTTTCTCAACACGTGATCTCCTTCAGTCGTGACGGAATGGGGGAATGGGGGAATGGGGGAATGGGAAGAAGATAGCGTTCAGCGTTGAGAAGATGGAGCAAGGAGAGATTCTTCGCTCCTTGTGGTCGCTCAGAATGACAGGGGTAGTGCCAATGTGGATGTGAGAATGTGTGTCATTCTGAGGGAGCGGAGCGACTGAAGAATCTGGAATCTGGCAATCTGACGGAGGGAGGGGAGGGGAATTGACAATTAGCCATTGGCCATTGACAATTGGGAAATCAAGGGTGAGTGTCTGTGTCATTCTGAGGGAGCGGAGCGACTGAAGAATCTGGGTGGTGGTGGAGGGAAATCTCTAGTAAATCTATGGATTTACTAGAGATTTCCAAATGCTTAAAAGACTCACGGTTGACAGATGATAGCTAAGAGCAGGAGCACGGCCCGCCTGCCGGCGGATGCCGCAAGAGGGATTGCGCCATGGATTCTCTGACTCTCTACATTCCGCCCTCAGCAAAGGACTCCTTTGAACGGATCATTGAGGTTGATGGGCAGAAGCTCGGCTTTTCTTCTTCCGAACCATATTTCCGAGGCAACGGAAAGCTTCTGGTCAATATTGCCCCGATCAAAGATGGCTACGTTCTGACCTGCCACTTGACCATTCCGGTTGAGTTGGATTGCAGTCGATGCCTCGAGCCGGTCAACATTTCCGTGGATGAGTCATTTCGTTTCGTGCTGAGCCGAGTGCTTTTGGGGGAGGAAGCCGAAGGAGAATGGGCGCTGTTTTCCACAAACGAATACGAATTCGATCTTGCTCCTCTTGTAAGGGAGCTTATTCTTGTGAGCCACCCAAGCAAACCCCTCTGTCGTTTTGACTGTAGGGGGTTATGCACTGAGTGTGGCCGCAACCTGAACCGAGGGCCATGCCGATGCAAAGTAGAGACGATAGATCCCCGATGGAGGGCGTTGGCAGCGCTTGCTGAAACGAGCGGCGCCTCCACCAAAGACAAGGAGATAGAGAGAGATGGCGGTTCCAAAACGACGAACGTCCAAGAGTAGACGCGACAAGCGTCGTACGCACTGGGTGCTGAATGCTCCCGCGACGAATCCGTGTCCCAAATGTGCGAAGCCTCGGCTCCCACACCGCGTTTGTCCCCACTGTGGATACTACAAGGACAATCAGGTTTTGGAGGTGAAAGAAAGCTGAGTGTCCGAACCAAGGCAGATGATCAGTGGCACGGGACCGGCTGCACCTGCATAGCGCGGTCATGTGGGAGCCGCAAGAAGAGCGTGGACCATGAGACATGCCGGCATGCTTGATGTACAAGGGATAGAGGAGTCTCAACAAGATGTAGTCTGGATTGGTATCGATGCCATGGGCGGTGATTTCGGCCCGAAGCCAGTGGTGGAGGGTGCGGTTACCGCGGCGCGCAAGCACCAGGGCAAGGTAAGACTGACACTGGTTGGCTGTGAGGATGAGGTGCGGCAAGAGATTGCTGCGTTGCATGCGGAGTCTCTTCCGATCGACGTGCTTCACGCACCGGACCGTGTTTTCATGGCAGAGGCTCCTGTCCGTGCGGCAGTGAGGAAGAAGAGATCGTCCTTAAACCTGTTGGCGAATATGCAGGCCCAGGGAGATATTCAAGCGATGATCAGCGCGGGGAATACCGGGGCCGTGGTTGCCAGTGCGCAACTGGCACTGGGAAAGCTTGAGGGTGTCAACAAACCGGCCATTGCCAGCTTTTTACCCACCGTGCGCGGGACCTCCATCGTACTTGATGTGGGGGCAACGCCGGACTGCAAGGCAATGGATCTTCTCCAGTTCGCCGTAATGGGTTCGCTCTATGCGAACCACGTGCTACGACTCTCGCGACCGCGGATCGGGCTCCTCTCTATCGGCGAGGAGCCGGAGAAGGGGAATGAGATGACACGAAATGCCCACCGGCTCCTCCGGCAATCCAGCCTTAATTTCGTGGGAAATCTCGAAGGAAGAGATGTACTACAAGGCAAAGCGGATGTCGTGGTCTGCGACGGGTTTGTGGGGAATATCGTGCTGAAGTTCACTGAAGGTGCGCTGGCATTTCTGGCAGGGCGGGTTCGAAACGAGGTGAGAAACAGTATTACGGGTCGATTCGGGACATGGCTTCTCAAGCCAGCCATGTTGCGGCTTCGTCGAAGCCTCGATCCTGAAGTAATGGGTGGAGCACCGCTCCTTGGATTGAATGGAGTATGCATCGTTGCTCATGGACGATCCGGGCCTAAAGCGATCTGCAATGCCGTTACCATGGCGGTGAGATATGTACAGCAAGGGGTCAATGAGCATATTCGGCGAGAACTTGCTCGGATTCCCAGCGGTGACAGTATGATGGAGAAAGAGGTGGCCCCATGCACGTAAAATTGTGTTTGATGTTCCCGGGTCAGGGGGCGCAGCACGTTGGCATGGGAAGGGAGCTTCGGGATCAGTTTCCATGTGCCGCTGAGATATATCGCTTGGTAGATGAAATCATGGGCCTGCGTCTGACGGACGTAATGTGGGAGGGACCGGAAGAGATGCTGCGGCAGACTCGGTTCACCCAGCCGGCGATTCTGGTTCACAGCCTCGCCACCCTCAGGGCAGCCCGGGAGCTTGGCTTGCCGGGAGAGATCGTGGCGGCGGCCGGCCATAGTCTAGGAGAATACACAGCGCTTGTGGCGGCGGGGGTCATTTCCGAGGAGGATGCCGTACGTTTGGTCAAACGCAGAGGCGAATTGATGCAAGAGGCCGGCAGGGGGAAGCGCGGCGCCATGGCAGCGGTTATGGGTCTTCCTTCGGAGATGGTGGATGAGATGGTGATGACTGCATCAGCAGTCGGAGTCGTGGTGGCGGCGAACAAGAACGCGCCGGAGCAGACAGTCGTCTCAGGAGAGGAGAGAGCGATAGAGAAGCTTATGGAGCTCGCCAAAGACGCCGGGGCGAAGAGAGTGGTCAGACTTGCGGTGGGCGGCGCGTTTCATTCGCCTCTCATGGGTGGTGTTTCCAAGGAATTGGCTCCGCTGCTGACGAAAACAAGATTCCAGAGGCCAGAGTTCCCTGTGGTGCCGAACGCTTCCGCCACGCCCACGGAGGATCCTGAGGAAATGAAGCGTTTGCTGCTTCTTCAGATCGAGAGCCCTGTCCTCTGGTATGAGTCGGTAGGAGCCATGAAATCAGTTGGAGCCGAACTGTTTGTGGAGCTCGGACCCGGCAGGGTTCTATCTGGGTTGAACCGGCGGATTGATCGGACGGTGCGGGCGGTTGCCGCGGGTGATCCCGATGGCATCAGAGCGCTGAGCAGAGAGAAGCTCCACGCTTCTTCCGAGACTTTGCTCGGAAGAAGAAACATCGAACATCGAACATCGAACGTCCAACGCCGAAGTAGGAGGCTGGATTCGATCAGCCGGCTGGGGGATTGAATGTGTGATGTTTCCCAGATCTCCATATCGACAAGAGATTGTCGATGTCGCGCCATAAAGCGTCCAAGGGTTCGCGCAAGCCCTCATAACCGGTAAGAACAAGGAGGCCGTTTTGAGTTTCGATGCACAGGGGAAAGCCGCAGTGGTCACAGGCGCCAGCAGAGGTATTGGCAGGGCGATTGCCGTTGTCTTGGCGAGGTGTGGCGCCAGGGTTGTGGGAGTGGACATCAGCCCCATGGACGAAACGGCGGGTTTAGTGAAAGAGACAGGCAGCAGCTTTTTTGGGAAGATCATGGATGTGACCGATGGAGAACAGAATAAGTCACTGGCGCAGTGGTGCGTCAGCGAGCTTGGCGGCATCGAGTTCCTTATCAATAATGCCGGCATCACGAGGGATAATCTCCTCATCAGGATGAAGCCTGATGAATGGGATTCCGTATTGGACGTCGATCTCCGTGCGGTGTTCCTCATGACACAGGCATTTGCCCGGCCGATGATGAAGGCTCGGACGGGGCGTATTGTGAACATCGCCTCCGTGATCGGTCTCATGGGAAACGCGGGACAGAGTAACTATGCTGCCGCCAAGGGGGGGCTTATTGCATTTACCAAGAGTATCGCGAAAGAGCTTGCGCCCCGAGGGATCACAGTCAACGCGGTGGCGCCTGGTTTCATCGAGACCAGCATGACGGCCGCACTGGAGGTCGATGTACAGGAGAAGTACCTGTCGGCGATTCCGCTGCGGCGATTTGGCTCCCCAGACGATGTGGCCCAGGCCGTGGCATTTCTCTGCTCGCCTGCCGCTGCCTATATCAGCGGCCAGGTCATCAATGTTGACGGCGGGCTGGTTATGTAAGAGTTTATGGGCATTCATTTCTCGGCCCCTTATGTCCGGGCCGTAAAATATGCCTTCACCAAGAGAAGGGGGTTAATCCCGTATGGCAACGTCTATTGAAGAGAAGGTCCGTGAGATCATCATGGAGCAGCTCGGTGTCGGAGCGGACGAGGTGAAGCCAGAGGCTTCTTTCATTGAGGATCTTGGCGCCGACTCTCTTGACACGGTTGAGCTCGTCATGGCATTGGAAGAAGAGTTCGATTTGGAGATCCCTGACGAAGAAGCGGAAAAGATCACCACTGTCGGCCAGGCAGTGAAGTATATAACGGCCAATAAGGCCGAATAGGAATTCTCGTCGGAGATCGCGCGCGGCGAAAAGAGCGAGCCTGCCAATCGGAACTGCCACAAGAGGAATAGGCCACCATGGTCTTACCCATCCGTTGGGAGTTCGACTTCGATTCAAGGCTAAGCCGCTGTGCTCAATGCCTCGTGACGTATGCGCGTTGAGTTTTCCCGCGCAACGGAACTGGGTGGTGAGACGACCTTTGGGAGAATCAATGACGAGGCACCCCGCCGTGAGAGGGGTGCCTCGTCTCTGGGAGTACGCATCCATACTAGTAGGGAAGTGAGTCGAATCCAGAATCGCTGGATAGGGACATCAATCTACGTAAGATTCGTCGGCCTTGATTCCTCCTTGAGCACTGATGCTCCTGTGGGGGAAACACACACTCAGGAAGATACGTTCGTCGCGGCCAATGCGGTGGACGACCATTCCATGGAGGATGGGTGATGGAGAGACGAGTAGTAATCACCGGCATGGGTGCGCTTACACCACTGGGCCTCTCCGTGCCTGCGTTCTGGGGGGGCTTGAAAGAGGGGAGAAGCGGCATAGATCGCGTTACCCGATTCGATGCCACAGGTTTCGAATCCATGATTGGGGGAGAACTGAAGGGTTTCACCCCCGAGCCCTACATCGGCGCCAAAGAGGCGCGAAGAATGGATCACTTCATCCAGTATGGGGTGGTGGCCAGCGAAGAAGCTGCCGCTTTAGCGCAGTTGCGGAACAGCGGCATTGATGGCGACAGGATGGGTGTGATATGGGGATCCGGCATCGGGGGGATCGAAACGTTAACAAGCAACCATGAGGCGCTCATCACACGTGGCCCCAGACGCGTCAGTCCATTCTGCGTACCCATGATGATTCCCAATATGGCCGCCGGGGTGATCGCTATCAGGCTGGGGGCACGGGGCCCAAATCTGGCGACCGTGTCCGCGTGCGCCTCTGCGACTCACGCCATAGGAGAATCGTTCCGCCTCATTCAAGACGGTGCGGCTGATGTCATGATCACTGGGGGCAGTGAGGCTCCCATCTGTCCCTTTGCTTATGCCGGCTTCTGCAACATGAAGGCGCTCTCGACACGAAACGAGAGCCCCCAGATCGCGTCACGACCGTTCGACGCAGGGCGAGATGGCTTCATTATGGCGGAAGGCGCCGGTGCGGTGATCCTGGAAGAACTCGAGCATGCGCTGAAGAGAGGTGTCCAACCCCTTGGGGAGATCGTTGGCTACGGCGCCTCGGCAGATGCCTTTCATATTACGGCACCGAGCCCCGATGGGAACGGGGCTGCACGCGCCATGACTGCAGCGTTGAACGAAGCCGGTCTGCGGCCTGTCGATGTTGACTATATCAACGCGCACGGTACGAGCACGCAGCTGAACGATAAGATGGAGACCGCGGCAATCCATACGGTATTTGGTGATCACGCACGTGCGCTCTTGGTGAGCAGCACCAAGTCCATGGTAGGGCATCTGCTGGGTGCGGCAGGTGCGGTTGAGCTCATCGCCACCACCCTGGCGCTGGCGGAAGGCTGGGTCCATCCAACCATGAATCATACTGAACCTGACCTCCAGTGTGATCTCGATTATGTGCCTAATCATGGGCGTGCGGCGGATATCAGGATTGCCTTATCGAACAGTTTCGGATTCGGCGGACATAATGTATCACTGGCGGTCAAGAGATACGAATGAGTGCGGGGGTTCGGAGCGGCGAGGGAGTAGACGCGGACGAAGATACCGGCCCTGACACCGACTTGGGCGGAGAGGCAATGGCAGGTTCCCCCGAGGAGCGAGAGGAAGAGGCACTCCGCCGTGCACAAGACTGCCTTGGCACACGATTCCAATCAAAAGATCTGCTTCGGCTTGCTCTGACTCATCGGTCGTACGCCAATGAGCAGGGGAGAGGTGACTATAATGAGCGGCTCGAGTTCCTGGGTGATGCGGTTATTGGTCTCCTTGTCACGGAGGAGCTGTACCGATTGCACACCGAGTTGGAAGAAGGGGGGCTCACGCAGCTCAAGTCAGTCCTGGTGAGCAGGAAGGTGCAGGCATCTGTAGCCCAAGAATTGGGGCTGGATGCGTGTATTCTTCTTGGAATGTCCGAGGAGAAGACAGGAGGGCGTGAGAGGACTTCAACACTGGCGAATGTGTTTGAGGCGGTTGTGGGGGCCATGTATCTTGAGCGTGGCCTGGAGACTGCCCGAGCGCTGCTCCGAAGAACCGTTCTGAGTGAGGTTGCCACAATCCAGTCGCCAGAGGAGTTCAAAGACCCGAAGACCCGGCTTCAGGAGCTCATCCAGAAATCCCGCAATGACCAGCCCTCGTACCATGTGGTGCGCACGGCAGGCCCTGACCATAGCCCCACGTTCACCGTGACGGTGGCTATTCGGGGAGTAGAATTAGGACGGGGCACAGGGGGGAATAAGAAGCAGGCGGAATCTGCCGCGGCTGTGGCGGCCCTCAAACGGCTTCGGAAGACAGAGCTTACGGCAATCCTGGCCTCCGGCGATCGGGATGACGCCTTGCCTGATGCACGAGTTGACGGACCTCCTGGCTGAAATCCTCCAACGCCACGATGAGGCGGGCTTCCTCTTCGATGGTGAGGAGCCGGTCAAGCTGTTCCTGAAGATCCCGTTCAAGCGTGCGTCGCTCCTCCCTGTTGTGTCTCATTTGAGCTAATATATCCGCCAGTCTATCGGAGTCAGGATGGTGTTCCCCGATGGCAACCCGCAGCTCCCGCAATAGGATGTGGTGTTCCTCGGCAAGTTCCCGCTCCCGGCGACTGTTATTGCTGAGCAAGGGGAATAATTCATCCGCCAGCTCCGGAGACGGATCGATAGCCTCGAGGATCTTCCACTTTCGCAGCATCTCAACGCGCTGCTCAACCTTCCTGACCAGTGGGTCGTCTTCCGGTGCTTGACCAGGAAGCCCACGCGGCTCCTCCGAGAAAGCCACTCCGGCATGCAATCCCATCAAGAGGAGTGTCGCGAGCCCGATTGCCATAGCGTCTCTCATCAGAAGCCTCCTATTCTTTGCGTGCTCTTTTGACCAGCATGGACCATTCATGCACGGCTTATCGTCTCTCTCCGCGACGACAGCTCGGCGGCATCGAATGTTGCATCAGATCCTTCAAGGAGTTCCAGCAGTCGTTCCAGCTCGTCCATTGAAAGATGCTGGATCTCGTCCAAGGGTTCTTCCGTGGCGGGGATGACCGTATTCAGGAGCGCCAGTTCATCCATGCCCGCAGTGAGCCCATTCCACACAATTTCCCATTGACCGGCGGAGAGATCTTGCTCTAGGGAAATTGAAGCGCCGTTCAGGACGCGTTGATCTGTGGATAGACGCTGAAGAATGGGGAGGAAGAAGATCAGTGCCGCGGCAGCTATGGGGAGCATGATGGCCGCAGTCCATTTGGGCACACGCCTCATCCTCGGCAGGGCCACGACCCTTTCATTCTCCGCCACTCGGGCGTCTATGGCATCAGCCATGCGCGCGAGGATATCCGGATCCACTTTGGGCTCGTGGAATTCCTGGACACCGGACAGCAACGTTCTCAGAGCCGCCAGCTCGCGGGAGCATTCGGCACAGATGGAAAGATGTTCCGCCTGCAGGCGATTCGATCTCTGTCCATCCGCCAGGTTCAGCAGTTCCTCTGAGCAGAGATGCTTCATCTCACGTACTCCTCTGAAGGAAGAAGATCACTGAGGGCCTTCCGTAGGTTCATCACCGCGTTATGGTAATTCGCCTTGCTGGTTCCCACCGCGCATCCAAGAATGTCGGCGATCTCCGGATGGCTTTTCGCGTCTTTGACCCTGAGCAAGAGAGTGAGCCGTTGCTTCGGCGGCAGCGCTTCGATAGCCTTCGCAAGGCGCACCTGGAATTGCGCGTCCGCTCGGGAGGAGATTACGTCAAAAGCCGGTGTGGAGAGAGAGGCAACATCCGGGTCCACCGTGGGCTTCTTGTCTCGAAGATGATTGAGCGCAAGGTTCATGGCGATTCTACATACCCAGGTACTGAAACTCGAGGCCTCGCGAAAGCCTTCAAAGCGTGTGAATGCCCGAATAAAACCCTCTTGAGTGATGTCCATTGCGTCGTCCTCATTGCCCAGGATGCGCAGGACGGTCCGATACACCATGGGCTGACACATCCGCACTAGTTGCCCAAAAGCTTGCCGATCACCTTGCTTTGCACGGCGAATCAGGTCCTTCTCGTCCACTCATCCTCCCTTTCTCTCATTTGACACACAATTCCACGAGAGGTTGAAGGAAGCTGCATTCGGGGAGAAGATAGCGAGATATCCCGGATGTTGCACGGATCAGGGGGTGTTGTCAGGGTTCGGGGTTCAGGGTTCGGGGTTCAGACTGGCCTCTGATGGCGCCTTGTCATCAGATTCTTCGGGGGTTAAGAGTACAGCAGATATGAAATGTACTCTCAAACAAGGAAGAGGGATGTAGGAGAGATTTTTCGCTCCTTGGAGTCGCTCAGAATGACAGTGTTCCTGTGCAGAAATATGTGGCACTACGTGTCATTCTGAGGAAGCGAAGCGACCGAAGAATCTGGGTGGGGGGAGATGGAAGTGTTCAGCGGTCAGTGTTCAGTCTGCCCTCTGACGGTGCACCACCAGATCTTTCGGGGTTGAAGAAGTACAGTGTACTCTCAGACAAATGTACTCTCAATCAAGGTGTCTGGAGGAGGGATTCCGGTGGATTCTTGTGGCCGACGGTTCTTTACTGCTGGCGCGGCAGAAGGTCCGCCAAACTGTCCACGTGCTCCGTCTGGTTTTTGTCAGGGTATGCTTGACCGCTGAATGGTTCGCCAGTTAGTTAGGGCGCCTAAGACGGCCCTTGAGGTACCCGGCCGCACCCCCCCCCGTATGCGTAATGGAATTCAGGAAGCAGATAAGCTTTTCTCTGCGAGACGATGGTAGGAGGAGTGACGAGTATGTCACAGACAGCAAGAAAGACCATACCGTGGTCGTTACTCACCATGAAGGTGATCAGGGATTTGGCCCGCGAATTAGAGGTCATCGGCAGATCGAACATGTCTCGGAAGGAACTCGTGCGATCCATACAGACGCGGGCCTATCGAGATGCAGCTCTGGCGGCACGTATCGCCACGCTTGCAGCACGTCCTCGGAAGAGACGAGTTTCATCACGGAAATTGCCTCATATCGGCACACCAGAGTTAGCGGTACCAGCGACAACGGTGAGCAGCCAAGAATGGGCTCCCGGCAGTGGAGAGACACGGCAGTCGGTGGAGCCAACGGCACCCCCCTATCTCGATAGAGGAAGGCCCATCCCGGATACCTACGGTGATGATCGGCTCGGGTTCATGGTCAAAGGGCCGCGGTCAGGATATGCCTATTGGGAGCTTTCCGGACCGTTGACCGAACGGTTTCGTTTGGCCTATGGGAAGGATCTGTTCAATTCGGGAAGATGGGCGCTGAAACTTTGCTCCCTGGTCACCAAACATGAACGATATGTCCCCCTGGATATACAATCGTTCCATGCGTATGTAGATCTCGAGCCAGGTCTGCGATACCAGGCGCATTTGGGCTTCTACGATTCCGACGGTCGCTTCATCATTGTGCTCTCTTCGCGCCCGGAATGTACGCCCAGAGACAAGGTTTCAACGGTCGTGGATGAATGCCATATGATTGAGAGCGATTCGCTGGTGGCTATGGTTGGTGGCGAAGATTCTTTGGGAAATCTGGGGGCATCATCGCTCACCGGCATTCGTTTCCTGCAACTCGACGAAGGCATCCTGTCCAAGCATGGAGGGGCATGTTGACGATTCCAAAGGGGTATCTACTTCTTTTCCTTCATGCCCATCTTCCATTCGTGCGTCATCCTGAGTACGAGGAGTTCTTGGAAGAGGATTGGCTCTTCGAGGCGCTGGATGAGACCTACTTTCCCATTCTCCGGATGCTTGACGGGCTCGATAGGGACGACGTGCCGTTTTCACTCAGCATTTCTCTCACGCCGCCGCTCTGTGAGATGCTGGTCGATTCGCTCCTCCTGGAGCGGTACGAGCAACATATCGAGAAGCAGGAACGGCTCATCGCGCAGGAAGAGGAACGGAACCGGGGCTCGGCGTTTGCCCCGGTAGTGGCATTGTACAAGGATCACTACAAGACAATACGGGTGCTCAAAGATCGATGGGCCACGCCCCTGGCCGGCTTCAGGCATTTCATGGAACGCGGGTTCCTTGAAATCGTCACCTGTCCCGGCACACATCCTGTTTTGCCCTTCTGTGCGACAGAGAAAGGGCGTTTGGCGCATCTGCGTATGGCAGTGAAGAACTACGAAAAGCATTTCTGCACAAAACCCCGTGGCCTATGGCTTGCGGAATGTGCTTATGTCCCCGGATTGGAAGACCTCCTGGAGGACGTGGGGATTGAGTACTTCTTCATGGAAACGCATGGGGTGCTCTATGCAACTCCAAGGCCCGACCTCGGGGTATACGCACCCATCTACTGTCCTAATGGTGTCGCGGTCTTCGGCCGTGATGTGGAGACAAGCCAACAAGTATGGTCGGCCGATTCCGGGTATCCGGGCGACCCAAGCTATAGGGAGTTCTATCGGGATCTGGGCTTCGACGCGGAGTACGCCCATATCAAGCCTTTTCTCCACCAAGATGGGATTCGCAGAAATGTGGGGCTCAAGTATCACAGGATAACAGGCGCAGTACCGCTCCACGAGAAAAAGATCTACGACCCGGCTGGGGCACGTGCCACTGCTGATCGGCACGCCGGCAACTTCATGTTCAATCGGCAAGCGCAGGTGAAGCATCTCGTGAGTCGTCTCGGGCATGCCCCGGTGATCACCGCACCGTATGATGCCGAGCTATTCGGTCATTGGTGGTTCGAAGGACCCATTTTTTTGGAGATGCTGCTCAGGAAGATGGCCTACGATCAGGACGAGATAAAGACCATCAGTGCGCCCCAGTATCTCGAACGTTTCCCTGAGCATCAGATCGTGAAACCAACGGCATCATCGTGGGGAGCGGGTGGCCATCTTGATGTCTGGCTCAACGAGCGGAATGATTGGATCTATCGGCATCTCCACAAGGCCGAGGAACGGATGGTGGAACAGGCGAGATTGCATCCTGAAGCCACGGGCCTATTGCAAAGGGCTTTGAATCAGTCCGCCAGGGAGCTGATGCTTGCCCAGTCGTCGGATTGGGCTTTTATTATGAATGCAGGGACCATGGTCGAATACGCAGAAAAAAGAACCAGGGACCATATACACAACCTCAACGGCCTGTATCTGCAGATCGTCGAAGATCGGCTGGAAGACGGGTGGGTTTCGGAGCTCGAAGCTCGAAACACCATATTCCATGAGATGAATTACCGCATCTATCTTTAGGGGGAGCGATTCAAGGGTTCACAGGTTCAGTTGGGCCACGGGCGTTGGCAGCGCCCGATTCATCGAGATAGGGAAAAAACATGGATCGCATAGATAGACTTCTGACCCGGAATGTGACCAATGTCATTGTCAGAGAGGAGCTTGAGAAGCGGCTTCGTCAGGGCGACAAGCTCCGGGTGAAGCTTGGCATAGATCCCACGGGTCCCTTGCTGCACATTGGAAGAGCGATTCCATTGCGTAAGCTTCGTGAGTTCCAGGAACTGGGACACACTGCGGTCATCATCATCGGCGATTTCACCGGTCTGGTGGGAGATGCGTCCGACAAGGATGCGGAGCGGAAGATGCTTTCGCGGGAGGAAGTGGAGAAGAATATGGCCGGATATCTGGCGCAGATGGGCCGTATTCTCGATATGGACCGTGTGGAAATCACCTACAATTCGGACTGGCTCGCCCCTTTGACCTTTGAGCAGGTGGCACGACTGGCGGACAATTTCTCAGTGGCGGAAATGCTGGACAGAGAGAACTTCTTTCTCCGATACAAGGCCGGCAAAAGGATCTCTCTGCGCGAATTCCTCTACCCCCTGATGCAAGGCTTCGATAGCGTGGCAGTGCGGGCTGACGTCGAGCTGGGGGGGAATGACCAGCTCTTTAATCTCCTGGCGGGGAGGACGATACAGAAGGCTTTCGAGCAGATTCCCCAGAACATCATGACGTTCGGCATGCTAGATGGTCTCGACGGTCGAAAGATGTCCACTACCTACGGCAATTTCATCGCCATTACCGAGGCGCCCGTGGAGCAATTCGGCAAAGTGATGCGTCTCAAGGACGAGTTGATCCTTACCTATTTCGAGCTTTGCACCGATCTCAGTCTGGAGGAGATCGGCGAGATCAGGCACGAGCTGGATGCGGGGCTCAATCCCATGGAGGTGAAGCTACGGCTCGCGGAAGAGATTGTATCACTCTATCATGCGCCGAAGGAAGCTCGTAAGGCGCGCGAGCACTTCCTCACCGTATTCCGCAAACGGGAGCTTCCCAAGGAGATCAAGACGATCTCCATCACACATGGCAAGTGGGTATTGCCCGGTCTCTTGGCCGAGGCCGGTCTTGCGCCCTCACGATCCGAGGCCGGTCGCCTTATCCGCGGGGGCGGCGTCAAAGTTGATGGCGAGAAGATCACCGATCTGAAGTACACCATTCTGGCCGGCCCCAACCCCATTCTTCTCCAGGTCGGCAAGCGCCGTATCGTCTATGTTATCGGGGGCCCTCCGGGAACATAGATCCGCGAGGTCAGAATGACAGGCTCTGGCCACGATCCACAATCATGATCTGACCCGTGATTGCGTCGTTTTCGATCAATGCGAGCACGCTTTTTGCCACTTCTTGGAATGTGGCAGGCTTGCCGCCGGGGATGCGTCGAAGATAACGTCTCGTTCGCCTGCGGCTCCAGCCTGGGGGAGGATGGATGAGGCCGGGGACCACGGCGTTGACTTGGACTGCCGGGGCATAGGCCAGCGCCAAACATCTGGTGAGATGATGTACTGCCGCCTTGGCCGCTGCGTGGGGCAGATACGCCGGCCACGGCTCGATGCCGGCAAGATCCCCTATGTTGATGATCTTGCCATGGTCCTGGGCAACCATTTCCTGGGCGGCGAATGAACTCAAGAAGGCGACTGCCTTCAGGTTGAGATCCAGGATGTCGTTCCACGAGCTCTCGGCGATCTCTCCCGGTGGTGATCGATGGAGGTTCGCCGCGTTGTTCACCAAGATGTCAACAGGACCGAGGCGCTGCTGTACATGCTCCAGGAGGGCCTTGCATTGACCCGCGACCCGGAGATCAGCGTGGAATGCCTCCGCTCGCTTCCCCAAGGACAAGGCGTGCGAGGCCATCTCGGAAACGGCGCTTTCCGATGAGAAGTAGTGAAGTGCTACGGTGGCTCCCTTGTGGAGCAACTCCTCCGCAATACAACATCCCAAACCTCTCCCCGCACCTGTCACCAAAGCACATGCTCCCTGAACTTCCATCTGGCTCCTCCATTTGTAGCTCCTCCGAAAGAAACATGCGGCAAGACCGGCGTCCATGTTTCTCGCCCACTTGATTCGGGCTTCTCGCCGATTTTCGAAGCGAAACCGCCGAGAAGTCCGGGTTAATGAGAAATCCGGGCTACCCCGAACTCTGAACCTCCGAACCCAGAATCCCTGAACCTTGAACCCCTAGCCGGTGGATATGATTTGCCAGTTGCAGGACAAACAAATAGCTTGATCGCATCGATTCTGCAGATGTAGGAATGTGGGCCGTTTTCTGGG
>JAUXFG010000217.1 GCA_030620115.1 Candidatus Fermentibacterota bacterium | reverse complement strand
CTGAACGCTGAACGCTGAACGCTTCCTTCTCCCTCCCCCGCCCAGATTCTTCGGTCGCTTCGCTTCCTCAGAATGACACGTAGTCCACATACTTCTGCACACTACCACTGTCATTCTGAGCGACTCCAAGGAGCGAAGAATCTCGCCTTCGTCCTTTGTCTTGTTTTCTCGCATTCCGGCATTTCGCTTTTCTTGCCTCACAGATGCGGGCTATCAAAACGAAGGAGGCGAGAGCTGTTGATAATGACAAAGAGCGAACCGAGGTTATGCAGGAGCGCGGCACTGATCGGATTGATGATGCCCAATGCGGCGAGGGTCAGCATCAGCACGCTGTATCCTCCTCCCAAGAGCACGTTCATATTGATAGTCGATCGTGTCTTTCTGGAAAGCTCGACGGCAGTGGGCAGCGCACGAAGGTTGTTATGCATCAGGGCAACGTCCGCGCTCTCGATTGCCACCTGAACACCGGCCGCCCCCATGGCCACTCCCACATCGCCTGCGGCCAAGGCCAGGGCGTCATTCACGCCGTCTCCAACCACCATTACCGTGTATCCCTTGTCCCGCTCTTCCCTCACTGCCTCCAGCTTGTCCTCGGGGAGGAGCTCCCAGCGTACAGCATCAATGCCCAGGGAGTGTGCCAGAGGTTCAGCAACCTGTTTTCTATCGCCCGTTACCATGGATACACGATCTATCCCCATGTTCCTCAGATCACGCAATGCCAAGGCTGCCTCCGGTCGGGCTTGATCGGAAAGCATAATAGCGCCGAGCACATGCTCTTCCTGTGCGACCCATGTCACCGAGCCATCGTGATCGACAGAGGCAGTAGACATTATGGTCATTCCAAGGCTCTCCAGCCACGTGCGTCGGCCCAACCGGATAAGGCAGTCAGCCGTTATTGCCTCGGTGCCAAGACCAGGAAACTCGGTGGAGCTGATGATTGTCGCCGGCTCTATTCCCCGCTGGGACGCGGCAGCAGAGATTGCCTTGGCCACTGGGTGGCGCGAGTTAGTGGATCCTGTGGCAGCGGCATGCAGAAGTTCCTGTGCGGTGACATGCTCGGATGGGGCAAGCCCGGTCACCACGAGTCGTCCCAGGGTTGCGGTACCGGTTTTGTCCAAAATGAGTGAGTTCACTTCAGCCATACGCTCCAGAAATCGTGCTCCCTTGATGAGGATGCCGTGGCGCGAGGCAACGGCAAGGGCGGCGACGATAGCCGCGGGACCAGCAAGCACGAATGCACAGGGGCAGCTTATGACCAGCACCGATATGGCGCGGTCCAGAGTACGGGTGAGGAGAAAAACGCCAAGTGCGAGGCTCAGTACTGTGGGAAGATAGAGTGACGCGTACTTCTGCATCATCTGAACTACCGGAGGTTTCGACAGTGATGCCTCCTCCAGCAGGGCCACGACTCTGCCCAGCGCCGTATCATTTCCCACCTTGGTGATCTTCACCTTCAGTGCGCCGCTCATATTGATAGTGCAGGCAAATACCTCATCGCCCGGGCCGACGTCTTGCGGGATCGATTCTCCCGTGACAGGGGATTGATCCACCGCTGAGAAGCCGAGCGATACTGTGCCATCGGCTGGAAACGTATCACCTGGCTTCACCAGTACAAGATCGCCTGGTCTTAGGGCCTCGGCTTCCACCTCCCGTGTGACGTCATCCTCAACAAGGGTGGCTCTCGTGGATGTGAGACTCGCAAGCCTCGAGATGGCGCGGCGTGCTCCAAGGATACTTCGCTCTTCCACCACGTGGCCAAGCAAGAGGAAGAGGGGAACCAGTGTTGCTGCAGTAAATTCTCCCTGGGCTATGGCTGCGAGAACGGCCAGAGAAACCAGTTGCTCGGCCACATAAAGCTTCCCTCCGGCGAAAAGCCCTTTGATGGCAAGGTAGAAGACAGGTGTGGCCACGAGGAGGGCGGCAATCGCCTCGGCAATGGGCGCCACGTCAGCCTGGCTTGGCGCCAAGGCCCGATAGATCCGTGCGATGAGCAGGAGCCCTGCGCCCAGAAATGCCAGGTTCAACCGGATATTCACGTTCTCCAGAAGTGCCCTGGTAGCGGAGAGAGTAACTGTTTGTTTCTTCACTGGCGTTTCCCCGGAAGAAGGAGCCTGAGTGCGGGCCCTGGGTCCCGTCCCTGGCCGGGGAGGAGGTAGAGATGCTGGATCCGTGCCAGTCCCTGCTCCAGTGTCTCCTTGAGCAGCCGTGCTTTTAGGGCGTCTGGCGATTGCTGATACTCGGGCAGGTAGTTGAGGTATGAGGTCATCCTCACGCTTGCCTCGGCGGTTCTTCTCAGGCTGTCGGCTCGCGCCGTGAGAATGAGACTCCTGGCCTGACCTCGAGCCTTGGGCAGCTCTCGTGCCCGGTATGCCTGTGCCTCGCGTATCATGGTCTGGCTCTGGATTGCAGCGCTGACAACCCGCTGGAAGTCCTGGAGCACATGCCGGGGAGGAATGATCTCCTTGAATTCCACCGCGAGGATCTCGAGACCTGATCGAAGGCTGTCGAGTCGCGCCTGGGACCTCCGTTTTACTCTGAGGGAAAGAGCCCTCTTCCCACGTGTGAGCACGTCATCCACAGTTGACTCACCCATTGCACGGGTGAGTTGTTCCACCAAGACCGTTCTTAGAAGCTCCTCAGGCGAGCTCACATTGAGGGCATATTCAACGGGGTCGCCTATCTGATACTTCACTACTGCCAGGGGCTGGATGATATAGTTATCACCAGTGAGGCAGTAACCCTCGCGGACTGGATCGATGGATACGCCCATAAGGGCCAGGGGCAATCCTGTGGTTTGTTCGACCTCATCGAATCCCAGATCTTCTTCGTCCAAGGGGGTGGCAGGAAAACCAATGCCACCACCCGTGGGATACCAGAGTTCATCGATGATAATCTCCTTGACTTGGCGGACCGGAACCCGAACGATCTCATCGATGGGGTAGGGGAATGCAAAGAGCAGACCTGGGCCGTGGACCCGCTGGGCGTGGGTCGCCCCCGTGAGGCGACCCAACCGGAGCACCAGTGCCACCTCGTTGGGTTTGACCGTTTTGATGCCCGAACCGAGCATGACGAGAACGCCCGCAATGATGAGCCCCTGGAGCAGCCGGAGGCCTTGGGCAAGAGACGATATGACGAGGGCGCGAAGATCCCTGGTTTCCATGACTAGCGCCGCGAGGTCGGCTCCTCCTCCAATAGGCGGAATGGATCACTGTCGGTCCGCATGATCACCGTGGTCTTCTCCCCCAGGAGTTTTTGTAACGCCTCTATCGATCGAAGGAATTCGAAGAAGGAGGGATCTGTGCGTTGGGCTTTGGCGTAGAGGCCCGCGGCCTCGGCCTCCGCCTGTCCTTTGATGAGTGCCGCTTCCTCCTGTGCGTGCGCTACTATGGCGGCCTTTTCTACCTCTGTCTGCGCACGAACAGCGGCGGCTTGTCGTCGGCCTTCCGCGATTGCTCTGGCGGCAAACTGGGCTCGTTCGGCCCTCATCTGGTCGAAGACGTAGCGGACATTCTCTTCAGGCAGCGCCATGCGTTTGATGCCTACGTGCCAGAGTGTAAGGCCGAGACTTGTGCGTGCCTGATCCTTGATCTCCTCCAAGATAGCGGCTTCTATCTCTTCGACCTTTAGGCTCTCTGCCACGGTGGAAACCAGGGCCGTGAGATTATAGCCGCCCATGACGGCATTCTTGGCATTGGATATCATGCCATCGAGCTTGGATTCTGCTTCCTGGGCGGATCCCACTGCCTGGAGGAATCGGAGGGGATCCTCCACCGACCAGACGGCGAAGTTCACCAGAATGACGTTCTTCTTATCCCTGGTCAGGGTCTCCGCAAAGCGGGTGGTATAGACACGCCTTCTGGCGTCGATTTTGTTGGCCGTTTCCACAGGCCAAGGCCATCGCGGGTGAAGCCCGGCATTTCGAATGACCCGGCATGGCTTTCCAAACCTTGTGACCACGGCGAATTCGCCTTCTCGTATCGTAAAGCTGGCGGCCTTGAGTAGCACAAGACCCACCACCACAATGGTGACCAACCAGCGGATGATGCCGTGTTTCATTTGTGGGCTCCTTCTCCGTCCCATGGGTTTGCTAGGTCAGGGATTGTCTCCTCGGGGGTAGCCTTGTTTTGGGTTTGACGCAGGTCGATCCAGGGCTGGAACGCTTTGGTGGAGACGCGGCGATCAAGGACCACGAATTCTTTCCCTTCCAGGATATCCTGCAGCATGCCCAGCCTGAGATCTTGATCGCGAAGCTTTTTCACCGCTTTCCGGGCCTCTGCGCGCACTATGAAAGCTTCCGACTCTCCCCTGGCCGTTCCCACACGGAGGGCCGAGTCTGCTCGTGCGGTGGAAATGAGTGATTCTGCTTGGGCCCAGGCCGCGGGAAGGACTCTCTCGCGGTACGCATATGCGCGCAAGATCCGGGCTTCCTTCGCAAGATGGCTGCCCACCACCCCCTGGTACGCATCCGCGACTACGAAGGGGGGGTGAATGGAGAGGAACGACATGTGAACGACAAACAAACCAAGGCTCTCTGCGGCTGCTCTTTTGTTCAAGACTCCGGTGAGCTCGTCAGAAAGAGTGGAACGATCCACCGACACAAGCTCATCGAAGGAGGTGGAGGCGATACGTGCATAAAGGGTATTATAGGCCAATGCCGCCAGGGCGGTGTCAGGGTTCTGTGTATGGTATGCGTAGGCAAACACATCGCTGATCTCGTAGAAGAGCACCGCATCCACGGAGATGATCTCACTGGCATTCCCCACGGGAAAGCGATACTCCTTCCGGCCATGTGGTTTGGACCAGATCATGTCTTGGGCTTGGCCGAATGCTTCGTAGCCGATGGTCATTGAGAGGAGTCGTTTGGCCGGAAAGGTGAGGACTCTCTCCAGTGGCCAGGGCAGTTTCACATGAAGGCCTGGTTGAAGCGCTGGGCGAATGCTCTTGCCGAGCCGTTCTCTGATCCCGAGCTCATGCGGCTTCACTATCACCAGCGCGCTCAGTGCCCATAGAGAGAGCGCCAAGAGGGCGAGCAACGCCGGCAGCCCTCTTCGAAAAAACGGTCCGATCTTCGATGTCCCAAGGTCGATCCCATATTCCTCTCTGATATCGGCGGCGAGCCGCGAAAAGGGGTTCTTTCCTTGGAACACAGCTTCCAAGAGCAAGAGATCAGGCGTCAGCTGCTCGTATCGTTCAGACGATCTAAAGAGGGTTATCAGAACCTTGACAAGAAGTTCCAGAGCGAGGGCAAGAATCCAGTAGGAGAGGATCTGTGTCATCCAGAATGCTGCTTGGAAAAGCTTGATGTGGAGAAGGAGCAAGGCCACGGAGGCCCAGATGGAAACCCACTGGGTATTCAGAAGCCAGAGGCCCAGGAGAGCCGCCGCCTTTGATTCCGTGCGTGGCGCACCGAGCATCACGATCCTGCGCGTCACGTGCAATCCGAATGCCGCGGCAAGAAAGAAGACGGCCACCGCGACCGACTGAGTGATACCCTGCGGGAGTGCTCGGGGGGTCGTGAG
>JAUXFG010000174.1 GCA_030620115.1 Candidatus Fermentibacterota bacterium | reverse complement strand
GGGGGAGCTGTTGAGCAGGATGATGAGGAGTGGAGCAGTCCCGATAACGAATCCCATTCAATGGCGCTGAGAAAAGCAAGGAGCGGGCACGGCATGCCCCTACCATCTGCTGAAGTATCACTTGACGGTTAGGATATGCTAGGATTCTGAAACTTGGAAAAAACCAAACACCCTGAACGAGAACTCTTGCTTTGCTGTGCGCGAGCCAGAATGGATGAAGCGACCGAGATTCGTATCAGATCTCTCATCGCTCAGGGTATAGACTGGGATTGCGTGCTGAGGTTGGCCGCTCCACATCGGATGATGCCGTTTCTATATTTGAACTTGCGGGCTGCATCTCTGGATGTTCCGCATGATGTCATGAATCGGCTTCAGAGCCTTCATGAGGCCAATGCACAATATAACCTGAGTCAGGTGGCGATCCTGGTCAGATTGCTGGACATCCTCAAGCTCAAGGGGATTCCCGCCATCTCGCTCAAAGGGCCGATGTTCGCTGAAACCATCCACAGCGATCTTCGTCTTCGACAATCGACTGATCTGGACATTCTCATTCACTGTTGCGATCTCCACGAATTGAGCAAATTGCTGGTCGCAAACAACATCTATCCGCACGTTCAATTGACTGACACTCAGGAAACGGCACTCGTCAAATTCAGAGGTGAGCGCGATTTCTCATCCACATCCAGCGTCCTGCATTTTGATATCCACTGGAAGCTTTTGCCCAGCTATTTCTCTTTTGACCATGGCTCTCAAGGTGTATGGAAGCATTCTCGAACGCAGAATTGGGAAGGCTGGAAGCTGGAGACACTCTCGCGTGATGACCTGCTCCTCTATACCTGCATGAAGGCGGGGGTGGACTGTTGGCAGAGTCTCTACCTGGTTCGCGACATTGCAGCGGTGATTCGAGCCAATCAACCAGTCAATTGGGGCATGATCATTGCCCGTGCGGCAAAAGCAGGCAAAAGAAGGATACTTTTCATTGGGCTTGTCCTTGCCAGGGATCTTCTGGAGGCCGATCTTCCGGAGGAGGTCATGCAACAAGCACGAGCCTATCCAGGAGTCCAATCGCTTGCCGGAAAGGTTCAGAAAAGGTTTCTCTGGCGAAACGAGGGGGCGGCCGGTCTTGTGGGTATGGGGTTCCTCCACTTCCGGGTCCTCGAGAGATTTCGCGATAGGCTTGGCCTCTGCCTTCAACTTCCCTTCAGTCCCGGTCCGTATGATATCAGGCTGCTTTTCCTGCCTGAGCCGCTCTTCCCCCTCTATCGCGTGGTACGGCTCGTGCGTGCGAGCCTCAAGTTCCTCCAGTACCTCTGGCAATCCTCGCGTCAGAAGAAGGCACGCTAATAGGAATGACTGTCTGCAACTGGAAACGATGGCTCGTCTGTGGTCTGTACACAGTGGGAATTACCCTGTGCTCCCTCCTGCCGTCCAAGTCCATGACCTCAATGCTTGGCGGTCTGAACCTTCCTTTGAGTGACAAGATCGTTCATTTCGGCATGTATGGCATCCTTGCCATTCTTGTCATGTGGGCCATGGGAGCCGTCGTTATCACCAGATTCTCCGGGGGAACGGTTTTCTCCGGATGCTTCGTGTACGGCACGCTCATGGAGGCACTCCAGATGCTCTTTCTCCCGGGTGACCGATACTTCAGCTGGGGCGATATGGTAGCCAATGGCCTGGGCGCCTGCGCAGGACTCATGGTTTTCTCTCTATTGATTCGAGTGAGAAGGTGGAGGGAGGAAGGGGATTGAATGTCGAACATCCAACACTCAACATTCAACGTCGAAATGAGGATGATGGAGGGCCATGCTCTGTCATGGCCGCTGATGCTGATGAGTGAGCGATTGGGTGAATGGGCGGGGGAATTTCGAATTCAGGGAATGCTGAAGAGAAGAGAGATTCTTCGCTCCCTGCATTCGCTCAGAATGACAGGCGTGGTTGGCATTGGACGTGAAGAGACATGTCATTCTGAGGGAGCAGAGTGACTGAAGAATCTGTGGGAAGGAGGGAGGGAAAGGAATCTGGGGCTGATGGGGCTGACGACCGGAGCCCGGTGTCGTGACCAACATCAGGTGGAGGGAGTTGACGCGTGGGGGTCACGAACCGATGTTAGCCGATCAACACATGCATAGGAGCATTACGTGCTGCGTAGCTGGCTATACCTTGGCCCTCTTCTCTTTGCCTTGTCGCTGCCTCGTGGCGCGTATGGGCAGACCCTCACCGCCGCCGATACACCCAATGATCACGGAAAAAGCATCACCCTGTCGTGGACCAATCCTGGGCCTGGCACGCATGTTGATCAATTCAATCTCTTTCGTTCCATTAGTTCCATAGGCCCATTTGAGAGTACTGCGGTTCTCAAGGGAGAAGCGCATGAGTATGTCGATGCGTGCGAGGATCTGACGAACGGCACCCCATACTACTACAAGATCATTGCGCGGATAGAGTCAGGTGATTTCGAGTATCCTGTTGCAGGCCCCGTTGTGCCGGAAGGGCAATGGTTCCATACGGGGAAAACCGTGGTCCTTGTTTTCGCGGTGGCGTTCTCCTTCCTGGTGCTTCTCATGATCCAGAGGGCACGAGAGGGGCGTGAGCTGTATGTACGCCCCATTGCCGGGATTGATGCCGTTGATGAGGCCATCGGCCGTGCCACGGAAATGGGGCGGCCTATTCTGTTCATCCCCGGCATATCCGAGGCATCGGAAGTCGCTACCATCGCGGCCTTTACCATACTGGGACGCGTCGCCCAGAGGACCGCGGAGTACCAGACGAGATTGGTAGTGCCGAATGTCTACGCCACGGTCATGATAATCGCCCAAGAAGTCGTCAAATCAGCATATTTGAATGCGGGCCGGCCGGACGCGTATGACGAGAAAGACATCTTCTATGTCACCTCAGAGCAATTTCCATTCACTGCGGCGGTGAATGGCCTTATGCTCAGGGAGAAGCCCGCGACCAATTTCTACCTGGGGAAATTCTACGCGGAGTCCTTGATTCTGGCGGAGACCGGCTTCCAAGCGGGATCCATGCAGATCGCCGGCACGGATGAGTTGACCCAAATACCCTTCTTTGTGGCCGCCTGTGACTACACGCTCATGGGAGAGGAACTCTATGCCGCCAGCGCCTACCTCTCCAAGGATCCATTGCAGTTAGGCACACTCAAGGGACAGGATATCGCGAAGCTCATCATTGTTTTGGTACTTCTTCTCGGGATCATCGCAACCACATTCGGCAGCGATATCGTGACCAAACTCCTTTCCATCAGACTATGAAAAAGCAGCTCCCCGTTTTTCTGACGTTCATCTGTGCATTCCTATTGACGGTTCAGTATTTCGTGCCACATCGGTCGTTCGAGCAGATCTATGAAGTTTCGAACATATGGCTTCAGATCATAGGCGTTTTCTCCATCTTTCTTGGCATCACCAGTCTCGTGACGATGCATGTGAGAAAGATCCGGCATCGCCAGCGGCAATGGCAGTACAGCTTCATTACTTTGGGTGGTTTGTTCGCCATGGTGGCGGCAGGCCTCATCCCGGCACTGGAGCAGCGGGGATCGTACGAGTGGCTCTATGACCACATCCTGAATCCCATATCAGCAACCATGTTCAGCCTTCTGGCGTTCTTTATCGCATCCGCGGCATTCCGGGCCTTCCGGGCACGATCCGCCATTGCCACGATCCTGTTGCTTGCCGCGGTTTTCGTGATGTTGGGGAGGGTTCCCTTGGGCGATCGAATGAGCCATGGGTTGTTTCCGGCCATCGCGGACTGGCTCCTGAACGTGCCCAATGTGGCGGCAAAGCGCGCCATCCTCATCGGCGTGGGATTAGGAGAGGCGAGCATGGCGCTCCGGGTCATGTTGGGCATCGAGCGAAGCTACATGGCGGGAGAGTAGCATGAGGGGATTCCTGGCGAAGGTGTCACAGCTTGATCGGCGTGTGATTTTTCTCCTCATGGCTGTTGCAGTGATCATCCCGCTGCTTTTCCCCGCCAAGCTTTCCGTCAAGGTGACACCCGAGTCAAAGAAGGTATTCGATTTGGTAGAGAGTCTCCAGCCCGGCGATCTTTTCTTGTTGGACATGGATTACGGCCCCGATACCATGGCGGAACTCGAGCCCATGACCTACGCCATCATGCGGCATGCCCATCGGCGCGGCGCGCGCCTCATATGCATGTGCCTTGCGGCAACAGGCGTCAGCCTCATCGAATCCGAGATCAGAACAGTTGCCGAGGAGCGAGGCATGGAATATGGGAGGGACTATGGCTACCTCGGCTATAGGCCCTATCCCGCCGCGGTGATCCTCTCTATGGGTCAAGACATTCGGCAGTCATTTCCCATTGACTACTACGGCACACGGCTCGACAGTCTCCCCATCTTCCGGAACGTGAAGAATTACCGGGACTTCAAGTTCGTGCTTTCGGTCAATGCCACCAGCGGTGTCGATGCGTGGATCATGTATGGCAAGGAGCGGTACAACTTCCCGCTCGCCATTGGCGTCACTGCCGTCATGGCGGCGGACTACTACAACTACCTGCAATCAGGCCAGATCGTGGGCATACTCGGTGGGCTCAAGGGTGCCGCTGAATATGAGACCCTTCTGGGCGAAGGCGAACGTGCCACCATTTGGATGAATATACAATCCATCTGTCATCTGCTCATCGTGGTTCTTATCATCATCGGGAATATCGCGTTCATGGCCGGCAAGAAGGATCAGAGCTAATGGCACTCTCTGTGGATCCGGGTGTCTGGTTGGCTGCGTTTCTTACCCTCTGTATCTTCTCATTTCTCTACAAGGACAACCTATTCTATCGTATCGCCGAGCATCTGGTGGTGGGTGTTTCCGCGGGGTACTGGTTGGTCATTCTGATCAGACAGACATTGGTGCCATACTTCGTGATTCCGCTTTTCAGGGAACGGAACTGGAATGTCATTCCAGGGCCTTTGGGCTTGTTCCTTCTGGTAATCGCGGCATTCTTGGGGATTCTGATATTCACCAGATTCTCTACCCGCTACTCCTGGCTGGCACGCATTCCCATCGCCATCATCTGGGGGATAGGCGCCGGTTTTGTGATTCCCCTCTCGCTGCAGACCAAGGTGATCCGGCAGCTTCAGGCCAGCATCATCGATCTCAAAACCGTGGGGACATGGGATGGATTCAACAGCCTGCTGGTGGTCATCGGCGTATTGAGCGGCCTCACCTACTTCTTTTTCTCGAAAGCTCACAAAGGAGCAGTGGGCTCGGTTGCAAAGGTGGGCATCTGGACTCTGATGATCGGTTTCGGCGCCACCTTCGGCTTCACCGCCATGGCCAGGATCTCTCTCCTCATCGGCCGCATGGACTTCCTGCTCAGGGATTGGTTAGGAATAATCAAGTAGATAGTAGTCCGGGGAATTGCTTGATTGCGGGAAAGGAGGGAAGAATCTGGAATCTGGCAATCTGTAAAGTGCAATCTGAGGAAGGGGGAGGAATTGCTGGAATGCTGGGATGGGGAAAGGCGAAATGCGGGAACCACAGATCACAGAACCACAGATTTCACTGATTGGGAAAGGAGATTACACGGATTGAGATGATGAAGGATATCTCTCACAGAGAGAACGGCGGGGGATCAATTGCGAATGGTCAACTCTCAGGACAGGAGTATGGTCGCAACCTCGGCAGCCAATTCATCGGGTGACTCCGTGAAGTAGGGAACATCATGTTGCGCCATCAGAAGCACAAACTCCCCCTTAGAGATACCTAACAACTCTGCGGCCTTGCCGGATGAGATATGCCCTTCCCGAAGCAATTCCAGAGCAATCAATTCTCTTACTCGGCTTTGTAGCCGACCCTCCGGGATGTCAAGTGCCCCAAGCAAATCGCGTGGTAGCTCCAAGCTCACCTGGAGCTATTCCCACTCTCCGCTTTTTCCACGTGGTGACGAGATAAGGCTTCAACGCTCGATATCAAGTGCTCTCAGACAGCCTCGGCAATAGTGCTCTTCGCGAAAACCAACTACCGTCTCCCCTTAACCCGCATTTCTCATCCCGCGTCCACCGCGGGACTGCAGCAACCGATATGGCGCTGCCTGCTTTCCGCCAGCCGGCGGACTCCATCAGCCTACCAGCTTATGGGCTCAACGGCTTCCTCCCCTTCCCCCCCTCCCAGATTCTTCGGTCGCTCCTCTCCCTCAGAATGACACGTCTCTTCACGTCCAATGCCAACCACCCCTGCCATTCTGAGCGACTGCAGGAAGCGAAGAATCTCACCCTCGTCAGAGTTCCATCTTCTGAACGCTGAACGCTCATAGCTGTACGCCCTCTCCCCCGATCGAAGGTCCCCCCTTTCCGCCTTCTTGTCACGTCCGAAGCTGCCGAGCGTAGGCGGATGCGTGAGATCCTATGATGCTACTCCGGCAGGTTGTTCATCACGTATATTCGCCCGTCCTCTTGCTGCCACGATATTCGACGCGCTTCCGCTTCTTCAGGGTGGCAATCCAACGTTCGACTGTTTTTGCTGGAACTCCTAGGGAGTCCGCGAGTTGGGGTATCCGCCTTCCCGGCGCATGCCTTATGGTCTCAAGCAGCCGGTGTATTTCCTCACTTATTCCCTCGTTACCGTCTTGGGGCAATAGACCGACATTATGAAACCGCTTCCATATTTCTCGATATCACGGGTCAGATAGAAGGCTTCGGCAATGAGTTTATTGCGTGTTCGAGACTGATAGTTGTCACTCTTGAGCGCTTCGACTGTCAGCCCTCCAAAGAGCCTGCCGGGGTTGAAAAAGGTGATCGAAGTATCGAATATCTTGATTTGAGTATCAACCGGGCTCGTGTATTCCGGATGCACTACGGCGTTGAGCAACAGTTCACGAAGCGCGGGCAGCAGATCGAACTCGCCCTGATCAATGAGCTATTGAACTGTCATGGCTGGATTCGAGAAGCACTTCAAGCAAGATGGGCATTGCGTGGTGTCTTGTCTCATGAATACCTTTGCACTGGATTGGTCTATCTTGGATGCAGATGGGCTTCGCCCAAAATCCGCCCTTGGAAAACACCACCAGCATGCGGTTGGTACCCGCAGAAATCAAGGCTTCACATGTTCGCATCTTCAGCATGCCTCGGCCACAGGCCGTGACAGGAACATCGGCGACTTCAGTCTCGCCACTACGTAAGCTCTGCAGAATTCGTTTCATGACGACAATGCTACCCTCATCATCCCGCATTAGTTCACCGAGCTCTCTCCAAATCCATTCAATCCGTGTTCCCCAAATCTCCTCTCCCAATCTGTGGTTCAATATTAAACATCAAAGATCAGACCCCATAAACCATAAACTCCCGACCCATATTGGATGCCAGGGATGTCTTCTGTCTTTGGTCTCCTGACATAGAAGCCGGTGAGAAGTCCGGGTTAACCGATCGAATTGCGCATCGCTCAGCTGGTGACTAAATTGGTAATCAGGAGTGTTCATGTGCCATTGCATGGGCAGCTCAATATGGTTGCTGCGCTCTGCTGAGCAGCACGGGTTTATGCGCAAGGGGGGAACGACATGAGAATACGCCTT
>JAUXFG010000264.1 GCA_030620115.1 Candidatus Fermentibacterota bacterium | reverse complement strand
CCACGCCTCCAGGGTAATACTCGTCATGGACGTGGAGAGACCACTGCCCTCGGCGTAGTCGTCACTGCCATCGAAATCAAGGCAGTTGCCGGAGCCGGAGGCAGAAGAGGTGCCAAAGGAAGAGAGAAGAAGAAAAAAGACAGCAGCCACGGATACCAATACACGACGGTTCATAGCAGCACCTCCCGATTTAGGGTTTCAATGCGGAGTGTGTGTGTGCGTGACAAATAATGCTGACAGCTACGCAGAGCAATTGCAATCGCTTCGCGGTGTCCAGACTGTGTCCGGTTCCGCTATGCATTTTGGCATTGGAATAAATCTCTAGTAAATCCATGGATTTACTAGAGATTATGTAATTTCTCAATAAATCCGGGCATCCGACAGTCTCCAACTTTGGAGTGCGGCAGCCATGCTCGCGCCGGTCATCACGCATCCAACAATATAGCCCCTCCCCACCCAGATTCTTCGGTCGCTCCGCTCCCTCAGAATGACACGCAATGCAACATGCTTCTGCTTGCTACCACTATCATTCTGAACGATCGCAAGGAGCGAAGAATCTCCCCCATTCCCGTGTCTTCCTCCTTCGTCTCTCATCTGTACGCTCATCGCTTCCCAAATCCCCCCTTCCCCGGACGCGATCCGCCAGCTGGCGGACGTCCCTCCACAGGAGAGGACGTACACGTTGCTCGATGGAGGGCCATGCTCCATCATGGCCGTTGTTGGTGCTGATAGTTGCGGACGCGACGGAGCGCGACCCTTTCGTCGAGAAGCGGTGCAGTTGGCTCTGGCTGTCCCGGCGAAGCTCGGGACAGAGTTCGGGAAAATCGACGAGGTTCTTGGGACGAGGAGGGGGAAGTTCGAGACCCGCCTTCGTCGGATGACTTCCGTCTTTTCCTGGCGGATGCGCCGTGACTAGTCGGCGTGGCAAGCAAAGTTCGGGATGAGGTTTCAGGTCAGAAGAGAGGTCGGGGCAGGCTGATCTCGCGCATGCTGTCCAGGGCAAACATGTCGGTCATGCCTGCCATGAAATCAATGACCCTACGGCCAATACTCGCCCCTTCCCTCTCATAGACCGCATCATAACGCTTCCGATAATGTGCATACACCGCCTCGATCCGAAGCGCGGGATCATTCAATCGCCTCGGGTCTTGCTCGAGTTCCGTGAGATACGCGTAGATCTCTTTGAGAATCCGTTCGGTGTAGTTGCGGTACTCAACAAGGAGCTCGTGATTGTAGATACTCCCCACGCAGAATCTGAACAGCTCACCCATCAGTCCATACTTCTCTTCTGAGAGACAGATCCCCTCCTCGCGACTCGAGCTCGCAATGATGTCCACCACGAACGTATCGATGATCTCGCCATTCCGCGTCCCGAGATTGGCACGAACTGCGGAAGGAACGGCTCGCTCATCTATGATGCCGGCCTCGATTGCATCTTCCACATCCCTGCCCAAGTAGGCGACCTTGTCGCTTATCCTGACAATACAGCCTTCCCATGTGGCGGGATAGGTACGGGACCACACATCTTGATTGACATCCTCCAGTGTGTTGATCTCTCCAGAGCGAGGGATGATCCGCGGCTCGAAACGCTCCCCACAATGAAATAGTATGCCATCTCTCACCGCATAGGTCAGGTTCAACCCTTTGCCTCCATTGCAGAGCCGGTCCAGAACCCGCAGACTGTGCAGTTCGTGGATGAACCCCCCCTCATCCCTGGCCAGGTCGTTCAGGACCACCTCGCCGGTATGGCCAAAGGGGGCGTGACCCACATCGTGGCCCAGCCCGATGGCCTCGGCAAGCTCAGCGTCGAGTTGGAATCCACGTCCGTTCAACCCCTTGCAGATGGTTGCCGCAATACTGGCCACGTGAAGCACATGTTCAATCCGCGTGCAGATATGATCATTCTTGGGCGCAAAGAATACCTGTGTCTTGTGCTTGAGGCGTCTGAACGGCGAACAGTGAATAATGGCGGTTTGATCTCTGAAATAGGGCCCTCGAATGTCCTCAACTCGGGGAAACGCTCTGCTTCGGGCCGCTGTGCTCGATCCTTTCACTGCCGGCTATTCCCTCCTAACCGAGAGAGTATCGAGAGCCGGGACGCCACCCCTCGTGCAGCCCGCAAGAGCTCCTCTGAGATCTCTGGATGGGTATCCACTACCGCAAAGATCCGTCCTTGATCCGCCAGGGCTCTGAATCCAGACGTGAGCGGGATCTGCGCCAACAGAGGAACGCCGAGCCGAGCCGCGAGATCCTCTCCTCCTCCTCCGGAAAAGATCTCCTCCCTATGACCACATGCGGGGCATATGAAGTAGCTCATGTTCTCCACCACGCCAAGGAGAGGCACATCAACGCGCAGAAACATCCTCCCCGCTCGTTCAACATCCTCCAAGGCGACGTCCTGGGGCGTGGTCACCAGCATGGCACCCGCAAGAGGAGCTTTCTGAGCCAAGGTCAGTTGCGCGTCACCTGTACCGGGGGGAAGGTCGACGATCAAATAATTAAGATCGGGCCACGCGACGTTGAACAGCAACTCCTCCACCATCTTGCTGACCATGGGCCCCCGCCATATCACCGGCATCCCTTTCTCCGCCAGGAGACCGAGGGTCACCACCGGAATCCCCCCTATCACTACGGGCACCATGCGCCCCTGCTGGTCAGCCTGGTGTCGCTCCACGCCGCCCATCATGACATGGAGACTCGGCCCATGAATGTCGGCATCCAGGAGCCCAACCGAGGCGCCTTCACGTGCCAGGGCTGCCGCCAAGCCGATGGCAACCGTACTCTTGCCCACGCCACCCTTCCCACTGGCCACGGCGATGAGATTGGAGACATTGGGTATCGGCCTTTTTCCGGGGTCGCGGCGTGCAGCAACCTTGCTTGTGATCACCACTTCCGTGTCCACGACTCCCGACACCTCTCCCAAAACCCGCTTGCAGTCTTTCACGAACTGCTCCTTCAGCGGACACGCAGGTGTGGTAAGCTCCAGTATCACCTTCGCGTGCCCGTCCATATCCCGAACTTCTCACCGGCTTTCGGCAGCAACAGCCGATATGGCATCCCGCGTCTGACGCGGGACTTCGTTACGCTCCGTCAGCCTCCTCGATCCGCCAGCTGGCGGACAGAGGATACGCCTGCGGTGGGCACGGCATGCCGTGCCCCTACATGGGGAGACCACTTCTGCGGCAAATCTGTGCGCCAAGAATGAGAACCTATTTCTGCGCAGAGCTTTCAGCCATCAGATGTCAGCTCGACAGCTCCCCCACCTCCAAATCCCTCTCTTCGAATTCCGACGTTGGATGTTGGATGTTGGATGTTCAGCGTTCAATCCCCCAATCTGGAATCCAGCAATCCAGCAATCCAGCATTTCGCATTTCCCCCTTCCCCCACCCAGATTCTTCAGTCGCCCCGCTCCCTCAGAATGACACACACTTCCACATCCTTCTGCCTCAAACCCCTGTCATTCTGAGCGACTCCAAGGAACGAAGAATCTCTCCTACATCCTTCCTCCGTCATCTGAACGCTGCACCCTGAACCCTGAACCCTGAACCCTGCACACTCTCTT
>JAUXFG010000120.1 GCA_030620115.1 Candidatus Fermentibacterota bacterium | reverse complement strand
ATGATGGAGGGCCATGCTCCGTCATGGCCGCTGATGCCCGATACAACGGACGCGACAGAGCACGTCCCTCCAGAGATGCTGATGAGCGGGCGATTGCGAATTGGGGGATTGAATCCGCCGGCTGGCGGAAATGTCGGATGAGAGGAAGGGGAATTGATGCCATGGGCAGGCGAGGGGCCGGCCTGCGCCAATGGTGAACGAACCTTTTCGGGTATATCTGCGTCTTCAAAAGCGGACGTGGATTGTGGGTGATTCCCGGGGATTGCAGCAATCCCATAGACCAGATGAGAGTAGGGTGTAGATGGAACTCACTGAGCTGGTTGGAAGATGTCTCGAAGGCGATAAGCTGGCGTGGGAGGTACTGGTGCGAAACTACCAATCACGAATCTATGGCTTTGCGTACGGCTATGTCGGGAATGCCGATGAGGCCAGGGATCTTGCCCAGGACATCTTCATACGGATCTACCAGAAGCTGGGTACCTGCCGCGATCCTGAGCGATTCCTTCCTTGGACGATTCGAATCGCCCGAAATGTCTGTGTTGATCATCTCCGGCGACGCAAGGTGAGGCCGGCAGCGCACGACACACCGGTGGATGAGATGTTTGACTTGGCGTCCGACGGCCCTGATCCGGAGGAACGCTTTACTGCGGAGTCGCGGAAACAGCTCATCCATCAAGGGTTGCAGGAGCTGAGCCGGATCAATCGCGAGGTTATCCTGCTGAAGGATATCCAGGATCTGAAGCTCACCGAGGTGGCCTCGGTGCTCAAGGTACCTGTGGGGACCATCAAGTCACGACTGAACAGGGCACGGATCGAATTGGCTCGCGCAGTGCTGGCCTTATCCAGTCGACCGGACTCGGAGACTCCATGAGCACGCCACACCAGAGGGAATGCCAAGCATGGCGAGAGCGGCTCGCCGATTTCCTGGAGGGGCGTCTCACCTCCGAAGATCAACGGCGTATGGATCAACATCTCTCGAGGTGTTTGTCTTGCCGTGATCTACTGGAGGTGGTTCGCGGTAAGCGAGAGGTGCTCTCAACGGAAGAACGCGAGTCTCTTACTCGGCGCATTGTTGCACGGACGGCCGGTTCCGCATGCAAGCGGGCCCATGAGTTGCTGGGCGCCCGGACGGACGGTTCCCTTGAGGCGCCTAAGCGTGAGCTTCTCGAAGAGCATCTTGCCCATTGCAGCCAGTGCCGGCTTCTGGCGGATACGCTGCAATGGCTTCTGCCAGAGTTGGGCGAGATGAGGGAGGTGCAGCCCGATCCATGGTTCGTGGCTGATGTGGTGAGAGCCACGAGAGGAGTACGCCGCGAGAGATTTCCCTGGCTTGCTCGATTGAAGCAGTGGTGGGAGCGTTCCCTGGCCAATCCTCTTTTCGAGTGGGAAGCCGCCTATGTGGGCGCGCTCCTCGTGGTGACGATGATGGGGACCCCGGGGCCGATTCTTCACACCGTGGTGGTCCAGGCGCGGGTTTTTGCCCAGTCGGGACTCATTGCTCTCCAGAGAGAGAGCTCTGTGCCACTCGAAGTGGCACAGCACCGTGTCACAACCCTGGCTGAGGATGTCTGGTCGGCAACGGGGGGTAGTGTTGCTTCTAAGACTCGTGGCATCCTAGGTCGACTCGGTGCCGTACGGGATCGTTTCTCTGTGGCCACCGTTGCTCTCCGGATGCATGGCCGTGCTTTCATCCAAGACATGGGCAACCGGGAGTTTCTCCGCGCGACATTGCACCTCGGCGAGATGGGAAATGATCTGAAACAGTTGTGGCGAGGTGGTGACCGTGGAGATGAGGACCGCCACGGCACTGCGGGTTGAGCTTTCCCACTCCCGCTCGCGTCCTTCGGTGATTACGTAACGCAACACATGATGAATTTGACTCATTCTTTCGAGGAGGAACCAACCATGAGTACCCAAGATGAGATGGGCCCTCGCGCCGGAGAGGAGCGTTTGACCGAACGCGCGCCGGTGCATGATGAGACCGCTCAACCCAAACGACAGCGTCCTGCATATCGAGGATCGTATCGATCGCCGTCCTTGGCAGGTTTCCTGTCCTGCATGCCTGGTCTTGGACAGATCTATGTTGGCTATTACCAGCATGGATTCATCTATGTGGCGGTGGTGGCATTCATTATCACCGCCCTGGCTTCCGGCGTGGGAAGCCTGGAGCCGCTGCTGGGCTTTTTTCTTTCCTTTTTCTGGCTCTACAACATCATCGATGCGGTCAGGCGGGCCAAGCTCTACAACCAGATTCTTGAGGATGGCGAGATTGTCGAATTGCCTGAAGGATTCAAGATGCCGGGCATGGCCGGGTCATTGGCTGGCGGCATCGTCCTCATCGTGATGGGTGGGCTCATTTTCCTGCACACAAAGTTCGACGTCTCCATGGAGTGGTTAGAGGAATGGTGGCCGCTGGCAGTGCTTGGTCTCGGCGTGTACCTCGTGGTCAAAGCTGTGCGGAGCAAGAGAGCCGAGGAGGAAGAGACCGTCGAAATCCAGTAAGGTGCGTGAAATACTTCGGATCAAAAAAACGGTCGGATAACGAGGCCCAGCACTCAGTGTTCTGAGTGCTGGGCAATTCGGCCATCCTCGACGCTAAGTCCCGAAATCATGCCCACCGACGGTAGACGTCGGTTCCGACTCGTTACCAGCGGCATCCTTAGCCGTAACCCGGAAGCAGTAATTCACCTCGGGGTCACCGATACCCTCGGGGAGTGTTATGCTTGTTCCCGGCGTTGTGGTATGCGGCGTCATACCCTGGATGGTGAAGTACGCCACTGTATCGCGATAGATGAGGTAGTGATCCACACCAACGTTGTCGGACGCAGGATTCCAGCTTAGCGTGCCATCAGGCGTGAAGGCCGGATTTGTCGGCGCAGTCGGCGGCAGCATGTCGCCGCCGCCCACCCAGGCCAGAGACCGGTTTATCACTGTCTTGATATTGTTCGGATCACCCCCTGACGCGGAGAAGGCCTCGAGCGAGACAGCGTAGAAGATCACGCGGTACGCTCCCGCTTCGCTGTCGGGATAGCGAATAGCCACAGGCTTGGCCTCCACCCCCTGCATATGAAACACCACTGTTGCATCTCCGTCGGGATCGATCCGGTCGGGCCAGTCACCGAGCTCCGTATGATAGCTCAATGCGACTGAAAGACCATCGCTCACTTCATCACCTGGAACACCATTCACGCCTGTACCGGAGATGCTGGTCTGATATGACGCCACATGGAGGTAGTCCGATGTGAACGAGGCCTCGCCATACTCAGTCAAATAGTTTTCGGCTGAGAGCACCAGGGAGCCTCCCTGATCAAGATACGAAGCCAAGGTCGTCTGGTTGGCGGCGATGATGCTCGAGATATTCTGATCGCCCGCGGCCCACAGTACTGTCTTGTACTTCACGAGCGTGTCCGTGGGAACAACCTCCATACCCAGCACATAGGTATTCCACCGGGTGTAGGTGATGCCGAGATCATCCAGTGCTGAGCTAATCCGTGTCTCCGTGGGCTCGTTATCCGCGTCTACAAACAGCAGATCATATTGGCCAACCATCAATATCAGAGTATCGTATGCGGCATATGCTCCATCATGCGACACAAGCTGAACAGGGATCTGTGCCGAATACGCGGGTGGACAGGCTGCATCAAACGAAACAGTGAAGCTCGGGCTCAGTTCCTGTGAACTGGGCGGAATCTGCCCCATACTCTGAGTAGTGGGACCCGATATGGTGACATATGGATCGGTGTCGCTCAGTGTAATTTGAGTGTTCAGGGCTGTGCCGGAACCGCTGTTGTCAACGAGCACCTTCAGTTCGATGGTCTCTCCAGGATCGGGGCGCCCGTTTCCGTTTCCTGCGTGATCATTCACCTGGGAGCCCGCAACGGCAAGCACCGGCGCATGGATCGTGATGCCGAAGCTTGCCTCCCATAGAGAATCACCTGAAACGATGTCGAGGTCAAACGGCACTACGGTCTGATCGGGCAGCGTGCCGACATGGAACTCGAATGGTGATGCAGGCAGCGCCGTGCTGCCGGGGGCGATGGCCCCGTAGTCCCGAACTTGTCCGGTGACCACCACCTGGGCCTCAGTCGTGCTCAGAGAAGCCTGCACCGCATACGCGGTCCCGGTTCCCATATTCTTGAGTTCGATGTCCAATGAGACATCATCGTCGATGTCCGCCTGGCCATCTCCCAGGATCGTGTTCCCCATATAGACTACGTAGGGCCCTTCGCCCGGGGTAGCGGTGATGCTGTCCAACACCGGGATATTGTTATATGCAGTGGCGGTAAGATCGATGGCGCCTTCTGTTGCTGGTGTAACAGCAAGCACAACCTCCCCGGAGGCGTCGGCATAACCATAGACAAACACATCAGGATCTCGCCTGAAACAGACCAGAGCACCAGCCACAGGGCCTCGGGTGGGCGTTGTCACAGAGACCGTTACGTTGGTGGTTTGGTTCATGGGGACAGTCGAGGGCGTAGCGGCTACGGTCATCTCTTCTGGCACGTCCGTCCAAACCTGGAGTGAGGGGTCGCCAAGGATCGTGTACTCCTTCATCATGCAGTTGCGCCTATTCCACTCACCCGTAGTCCCGTGCGGGGAGTTGTTCCAAGCATAGATCTTAGCGGATAGGAGGGCCTCGCCCAGGATGGCCTTGTTGGAATCGGCCCATGCGTAGTAGAAGCCCTTGTCAAGAGGGTTGTTCCACTGGTACGCCGTGTATGCCTGAGAGCCGACGAAGGCAACCGCGCCTTTGAAAATGGAGGGATTGGAATAGTCGTGCCGCAGGAGGAGCTCGGCCGTGCTGCTATAACCATAGTCAAAGCACGCGGATGAACAGCTAAGGATGGTGAATACGCCGGGCTTATTCTGATTATTGACATATGGCACATCATTATCGTAGAACGTGGATCCCCATCCTGTGGAGCTGCAGTAGTCGCCTCGGTAGTTGTAGAATGTGAATCCAGTGCTCATGGTGGCAGTCACATTCCACGGAGACGAGAAGAACTCGGATATATTCATGCCCCAACTGTTGAGATGATCACTCACGGCGTTTTTCGTGTTGATGGTCGCCGAGATGCTGGAATCCAAGGTCATTATGCCACGTTTTTGCCATGCATTCTCGCTCTCGATGTGGGGCGTTTTCTCGTACGCAATGGTCTTCGCAAGCTGGTAGTCCATCCTGGTTGCATTCCAGTCTGGGAAACGGCCGACCATGATGTCCGCGAACAGATCATCTCCCTCGAGAAATGCATACCACTGATCATGCGGCCGATATCCTTGACTATAGAAGGCATTATAGAAGGTCTTGGTCCAGAGCGAACCCGACAGGTTGCCGCTATCCATATCGCCCACAAGAAGGACAAACTCAGGAGTTTCAGGCCAGTTATTGTATGCATCGAGGATATAGTCCTTCATGGCATCCATGGCGTCGGAACTGGTGGGATGATGCGCATGCCCAAGGCTCTCCAAGGTCACAAGATCAACCCCATAGCCCTGACGTGTCTTCCATTCCACGAACTGCGGTGTCTGTGCATCGAAGGCGGTACGAGATATCACGATGTACCGTTTGCCCGTGCCACGTTGAAGCCGAGAGAGGTTGAGGGAATCATAGTTGAGTACATGTCGCCGATACATCCTGTCCCATATGGGTGAAACGGGTCGCATGGGACTCGCTTTTTCGTTGATCCCGACGCCGCCCAGGTTCGTGATCTCGATGAGTAGGCGGTGTGCAATTGCGGCGCCGTCTGAGGTTTCCCAACAGGGAGCAACCGATACGTCGACCACTCGGAGGTCTCTCCAAATAGCAGGGGCGCCGAGAATCACAGAGGCGCGAGGCAGCTTGGCGGGCTCCACTGTGATTGTGGTTTTGGGGTCTTGGACCGGGGAGACTTCCGCCTGGATCAAGGATGCTTGAACATTGCCTTGTGGTGAGATGGCTACGAGGCCAATGCTGACAGCGTCCTGGCTCGGAAGTTGGTCTCGATCCGTCACTGTGACAGAGACCTCGAGCAGCACGGAAGTGGGAGATGAAGAGAGCACCTCAGCGGTGGCGCCATATGGCGCGGGCCGGACTACGGCTGGGTCGAGCACTCCCTCTTCGGGCAGGGCGGAAATGGAAAGGCCGGTCAAACAGGCAAGAAAACAGAGCGCAAGTGGAGCAAGAACTGATCTGCTCATGGTGCCTCCTTGGGTTCGCGCAGAAATAACTTCACATCCTTGACGTTCCATCTTCGCCATATATGAAGCGCGGATCTCTCGTCAGTTTTCTGTTTCTCCCTTTGGAGTGCGGTAGCCCCGCGTACTGCGCGGGGCTACCGCTTTTCCTTAGCAAGCCATGCTTGCGTAGGTCGTTCCTCATCGAACAGTCTGCAATGGGGACTCATCACGGATCACAAGCCAATCGCGGGAGCATGGCTCCCGTAGAACAAGGCGCAAGCATGGCTTGCGCACTCCAAAGCGGGCGCACTCCAAAGCATCCACACTCAATCCTGCGCAGTACGCGGGACTCAATGTAGCTTATTCCTGTCCGAACCCTGAACTCACGAATCAACGTTTTGAATAACCGGTGAACCCTGAACCTCTGAGCTGGCGGATGGTTACAGATCATCTAACCATATTCGGCGTTTGGAGTTCCGCTGAGGAATCAGCCGCCCATTTGTGATCCTGAGGATAACCATGACGATGAGCGAGTTCGATCAGCCGTGATGGACCCTCGTGAGCCGGTTCCTAAATCGACGGGCCGTGGCTTCCTGAGCTGCCACGGCCCGTCGTCCTTATGCGCAGAAATCCAGCCCGAACCTCTCACCAGCTTTCGGCTGCAACAGCCGATATGGCCCTGCCTGCTGCGTTACGCTCCTTCCGACTCCTCGACGTATCGCAGAGGATACGCCTGCGGGGTCCTCAGTCGCAAGCCTCGCATTCAGGACTATCTCGGCGGTTTCGCCACGAAAGCCGGTGAGAAGTCCGGGCTAGCCTGTCTTCCTTGCGTCTATGGGACCCCAATCCAAAGATTGGACAGACTGGGATGGATTATCCCGGTCTATTTCGTCACTGTTACTGTGCGCGAGGAGACAGTGATCCAAGATGCAGGGATGCCAATGAGCACATCAAGAGGACTCATTTCAGTCCTGATTTCATAATCGGCGGCACCGCTCGCCATGACGTTCGTATCCACTGCATTTATGGGAACCAATCCCCATAGGATATACCATTGACGTTGAATAGACATGTCGTTGCTTTGCGGACCAGCGCCTATCTTATGTATGTGCGTAGTGCAGCTGACTGCAAGAGAAGCAAGACATACTACTACAAGTAAGAACGCCATCTTTTTCATCGACGAACTCCTTTCCTTTGATTGATACGGAATACTCGTATGGACTCTACTGTTCTATTGCCTCCTTTCTATTTGTGGTTGCTATTATACTTCCAATAGAGGATTCCACGCTGTGGATTTCGGTGTTGTAGATGTCAGTAGGAATAAAATAATCAATCTGATAGTAAATCTTGCTCGATCGATAGAAGAGCTTGAAGGAAATATGATTGTCACTTAGGATACGGTACTGGACAGTATTACAGCCGTTTAAATTGAAAGCTGCTCGAGTTACATCTTGTGTTTTGAAGCTTTCTCGTAGAAGCTCCTCAAAACCTGTATCTAACATGTCGAATGAGAATGACCCATTCAGGATTTTTGATATAATACAGCTAGCATTTCCGTCTGATCTGAATACCTTGATGACTTCTATCTTCAGGAATGATGCACTGTCACCGCTTATTGTCTGTCTCACTCTGAGAAGCGACTTCTCGTCGAGTTCAGACCAGCTAGCCGGCAGCTCTATAGAAAAGGATTTATCTATGGACGTGGGCGAGGAAAGGAGATCTTGATTCACATTGAATTCTACGCTAGGGTATCTATTGTCTATGTCTGATCCATCAGCACAAGAGACTGTTGCCAGCAGAAAAACCTGGAGACCAATTCGTATGGCCGCCCGTGCGACTTCCAGGAGGAATGGTGGCCATTGGAATTGCTTGTAGCTGCCATCTGTTGGCATCTTGTCCTTCTTCGAGGAGAGTATCCTGAGCATTATCTGGGCTAACAGAATGAGTCACACAGCTGATTTGGTCAAGTCCAGAAGATCTTCGATCTTTCCTGCTGACTGCGGAAGACGCTTATCAAGTCGACCCGCCTCTGGGCTCCATCGGATCATGTGCGCCAAGGGGTTGGAGGAGATTGCTTGTGGAGTGGTCCTTGACAGCCCGATCACCACATCCTAAGATGAAATAAGGAAGCATTCTGTATAGGGTTCGCAATACTAGGCAAATGCTGATCAGTCGCATCGACAAACTCCGCTATCCACCCCATGAGGCTCAGGCGAGCTCCGGAGAAGGCGAATGGCCGAGATTGGAAGAGAATATATTGATGATTTGACCGGTCTCCATAATCGGCGTTATCTCAATCAAAGAGTCCCGGAAGAGATTGAGGATGCTCTCGAAAGTAATAGACCTCTGTCTATAGTGCTGATCGATCTGGATTATTTCAAGAACGTAAACGACACCTATGGCCATATTAGGGGTGATGATGTTCTTAAGGAGTTTGCCGATTTCCTCAAGAGGACATTAAGACAAGACGACACAGTATCTCGCTATGGTGGCGATGAATTCGTCTGTATCTTCCCAAATACTGAATACGAGCGCGCCGCAAGGATTTCTCAGCGTTCAGTGGAACGATGCCGGATCGAAGAGTTCGCTCGTGTGACACTCACCATGAGCGTTGGCATTGCTTCATATCCCAAGGATGGGAGGGACTGGCCGGCGCTCTTTCAGATCGCTGATCGAAACCTCTACAGTGCGAAGAGGCATGGCAGAGATCGAATTGGCCTTTTTGCCAGAGGGGGTAGGGAACTGGCCATCCCGACTGAGGAGATCGTAGGGCGGGATGCCGAGCTTGGAATAATAAGGGAATCCACCCGGCGGATATCCCAAGGTAGGGGCGGTGCTGCATGCATCAGTGGCGAAATTGGTGTGGGCAAGACGAGATTGGTTCATGAGTCCGCAAGGCAACCTGGTTCCCCTTCATTTCGTTTCTTCAGTAGCAATCTGTCAGCGACGACTCGTTCAATTCCCTATTATCCTTTTAGGGAGATTATCAGGAGCGTGATCAATGAAGAGGGGAAACGAAGTGTCAAGCAGATTGGGAAGTCATATCAAATCGAACTCTCAAAGATAGCACCTGAGTTATCCACTGAGACGAATGACCGTGAGAAGCATGCTTTCATGGTTGATAAGTACCGGCTATTCGAGGGAGTAAAGGAACTCCTCACCCAGTGTGTTCGGTCGAGCCCCATGCTTGTATTCTTTGACAATATTCAATGGGCGGATGATGGCTCCTTGGAGCTCTTGCACTATTTGCTCAGGACGCTGAGAGATTTCCCCATCTTCTTCTTCTTTGCCTATCGTGTGGAGGAATCCAAAGATAGCCTTTTCGAGAGGACGTTGCATCTAATGGCGCGTGAAGGCCTATACGAGATGATAACAATTGAGCCTCTTGAAAGCAGTGATGTAGCAAAGATGATTGCATTAATTATAGATGATAGCCCTCCTCGAGAACTGATTGATTATGTTGTCAGGGAGACCGGCGGGAATCCTCTCTTCATTGAGGAAATAATGAAATCTATAGAGAGGGACGCCGCCCTCACCTGGGTTGATGATAGATGGGCCTTCGATGACAATACGGCGGTGACTATTCCACATTCTATCGAGAGTGTCGTTGCGCAGAAACTGGATATGATGAACAGCGATGCTCGGAATGTAATGGAGCATGCGGCAGTCATTGGCAGGGCGTTTGATTTCACCTTGCTGAAGAACATCACGAGAATGAATGAGGGGCATCTCCTCGATCTGATGGATGAAATAATGGAAAGCAGGTTATTGAAAGAAAACAGTGAGGGCTCTTATTACTTCAATGAGGATATCATAAGAGAGATAGTCTATTCGAAGATGGGGAAAGCCAAGTCAAGGCATTATCATCGGATGCTAGGCAATGAATTGCTATCGCTTCATGAAGGTCACGTAGAAAATGTGGTTGAGGAGCTCTCCCTCCATTTCTTTCTTGGTGAAGATCGCCAACGGGCGATTGAATATAGCATAGTTGCCGGTGACAGAGCCAAAGCTGTCTATGCAAACCAGGACGCCATAAGATTCTACACGCGGGCGATTGAATGCCTTGAGGATGAGGCATCTGAGGCCAATGGGGCAAGAGGAATTGTGTGTCTCAAGAAGCGGTCAGAGGTACTGAGTCTCGTTGGCGAATTCGAGAAGGCGGCAGACGACTTGGAAAAGGGGATTGTCAAAGCGAAAGCGTCAGGTGATAGGAAATCCAAGGCTGATTGTCTTCTTGAGCTCTGCAAGAATTACCTCCATACAGATCGTTATCATGACGCCATAGGAGAGGCAGAGGTAGCGCTTGAGATGTATCGGGCATTGGGAGATAGTAACAGTCAGGCAGACTGCCTCAATAATATCGGCAATGCGCATTGGTTCCTTGGTGAATACCAGGTCGCATTGAAGTTCTATCGAAGCTCATTAAGAATCTCTCATGAGACTGGTGACAGGGAACTTGAAGCGAAGTGCATAGGAAATATCGCGATTGTCTATTGGAGCCTTGGCGAATACTCTAAGGCCTTTGAGTATTACAGCGATGCATTAGAGATAATGAGAGAAATCGGCGATCGTCAGGGCGAAGGAAGGGGTCATAGCAATATAGCACTCATTTGCCAGAGTCTTGGCGAATATCCTGAGGCCCTCGAGCATTTGAAGAACTCATTGGAGATATCAGCAGAGATCGGTGAACGAGGAGTTCAGACAAGCGCTCTCAATAACATCGGCATCCTCTATGCCCACCTTGGAGAATACTCCAGGGCCTTGGAGTGCCATGAGAAATCATTGAAGATTACGAGAGAGATCGGAACTCCCAAGGTTGAGGCGTTGAACCTCAATAACATCGGGATCATCCATGGAATCACAGGCAAATACTCGCTGGCCATGGAGTGTTTCAAGAGGTGCTTGAACATATCAAAGGACATCGGTGACCGTCAAACAGAGATAGAGGGCCTTCTCAGCATCGGGTTTCTATGTGTTGAAACGAATGATCTTGCGAGTGCAAAGGGATATCTTGATGAGGCTCATTCGATGGCCCGCGAAGTCGAATCGAAACCGCTTCTGCTTGAAGTCTCTCTGGGCCTTGCATCACTGTATTTGATCGAGGGCAACTACAAGGAGGCACGCGCAATACATGATCTGGTTCTTCGCTTTGCCGAAGAACTCAACTCAAGGGAGATCACGGCAAGAGCCCTCTGTCTATCAGGGCGCGTCTACACACAAGAGAAGGAGTGGGATCGGGCGAGATCTTCTTTTGAGCAGTCAATCTCTATCCTTCAGGGGTTGAAGTGGCAAATCGAACTTGGGAAAAGCCATTATTATCAAGGCTTGATGTTTAAGGAGAAAACCGAAATAGATGATGCCAAGGAGTCGTTCGCCAAAGCAAGGAGCATATTCGAATACCTTCATGCGAGGAGATGGAAGGAGAGGGTATTGGGTGAATCTGCGAACATATCCTTGACCGAACCGTAACCCGGACTTCTCACCAACCTTCGGCTGCAGCAGGCAGGGCCAAATGTAACGCTGTAGTAGATAGCTGGTGAGAAATGCGGGCTATAGGGGCGACTGAGGAAATGCGGGCGTGACTCGGAGAATAGCGCCCAAGGAAAGGAGATACTGCGTGAATTCGAAATGGTTCCTATTCGTTACAACGGCCATGCTCATGGCGTTTTTCGCCTGCAACTCCCAGGAGAAGGACTCCTCCAAGGGGAGCAATGCGACAGATGAAAGAAAGGCAAAGAAAGCGATGGCTCAGCGCCCAAAGCCACAGAATCTTGCACAGAAGAACCTGAAGGAAGGAGAGGCCTTCCTGGCGGAGAATGCAGCGAAAGAAGGCGTCGTAACCACCGCAAGCGGTCTGCAATACCTGGTGCTCAAAGAAGCATACGGCCCGAAACCGGCGGCCACGGATCGGGTCACGGTCCACTATCGCGGTACGCTCATCGACGGGACGGAGTTCGACAGCTCCTATAAGCGAGGTCAAGCCGCCTCCTTAGAGTTGGAGGGAGTCCTCGCCGGGT
>JAUXFG010000267.1 GCA_030620115.1 Candidatus Fermentibacterota bacterium | reverse complement strand
CATCACCCCAACATAGTCGTGCCTATCCCCAGCAAAGTACCAATCTGATACACCAGGGCAGTGATGGTATAAGCGAGAAGGGTAAGACCGCCCAATTGGAAGAGCGCCCAGCCCCATGATCTGCTTTCCTTCCGTGTGATCGCAATGGTAGCCAAACATGGCGCACTGATAAGCGAAAAAAGCATGATGCAAAACGCTATCAGTGGCGTATAGGTCTCCTTGAGGAGCTTCCTGAGTGCATCTGACTCCTCATCAGCCTCTCCTACCGAGAAAACAATCCCCATCTGAGCGACAAAGACCTCTTTTGCAGCAAATGCGCCAATCATAGCGGTCCCTATTCTCCAATCAAATCCCATGGGTTTGATGAGAGGTTCCAAGGCACTTCCAATGCGCCCGGCCGTCGAATAGGAAAGCCGGTCCTTCCGCTCCTGATCCTCGATTTCTTCGATTCGCGCCTTGAAGGGAGCTTTCACTGAGTCCAGATAAATGATGGATGCTTCATAGACCCTTTTGTCACTTTCTTCCATCCGGGCCAGCGTGGCATGCAATTCCTCTTCGAATCGTTTGTATTCTCTCGTTCCCTCCTCTATCTCTTGGTCTTCTATGGTTTCGACAAAAGCGTTTCGTGCACTTTCGATTTCATCTCTCGCGAAAAGGAAGCGTCGAAGGAGCCCTGCGCTGTCCGCTTCCACCAGCTCACGTATCGTGGTCCTTGTACGATTCTCAATCGCTCCGAATCGGGGATCACGTTTACGGTATTCTTCCTGTTCTTCGGCAGCAGCCAGTTCCGCTCCGATAGCAGTCGTGAATGCCTCCACCCCCTTGACTGCCATTGCTGAATCCTCACCGGTGAAAAGAAATATCCCCGCCTCAACAATGCCTTCCTTGAGAGCAACCTCTGCTTTCGAAAGAAGCGCCTGGGACGTTTGATCCAGACCTTCCTTCCGCGGGTAGGTTGTGAGAAACCAGAGCACGATGGAAATCGCCAAAATGACGGTCCCTGCCTTCTTCAGATACTCTGACCCCCGTTCCCACATGTGGATGATCACTCCCTTGAATGTCGGGATGCGGTAGGGTGGCAATTCCATGACCAGCGGGGTTGACTCGCCGCGGAGGACGGTTGCCCGAAGCAGCTTCGCACTGCCAATGGCCAACATGATGCCAATGAGATATATGATCCAAAGCATCGGGGCACGCCATGTCTGCGGGAAGAATGCGGGTATTATCAGAGAGTAGATGGCAAGACGGGCACTACAACTCATGAGCGGCGCCACCAACATCGTGGTGAGCCGATCGCGACGAGTATCAAGGATGCGTGTGGCCATGATGGCAGGCACTGTACAGCCGAAACCGATGACAAGCGGTATAAAGCTCTTCCCATGCAGCCCAATCTTGTGCATCAGCCGATCCATGATAAACGCCGCCCGTGCCATATATCCCGTGTCCTCCAGGATGGCAATGGCCAAGAAGAGAAGCAGGATGTTGGGGAGGAAGATAATGACCCCGCCCACGCCACCGATGACACCATCAACAAGAAGAGATCTGAGCGCACTCTCAGAGCCGGCGGGCCACCATCCTGAGATGAACCCTGCGAACCAACCAAAAAAGAATTCGATCCATTCCATGGGCTTGGCGCCCAACCTAAAGGTCAAGTCAAAAGCGAGATACATGAGAACCAGGAAGATCGGAAGGCCCAAAACGCGATTCGTGATCACGGAATCGATCTTATCAGACATGTTGTGGCGTGACTCCACAGAGACACGGACTGCTTCCTGACATGCCCCGGAAATGAACCCATAGCGACGATCGGCGAGAATGATCTCTGGGTGATCACCGAAAACCTTTTGCAGATGAGCAATGCTGCGTGCAACCGCGTCCAGTACCGTTGAAGAGTCGACCTTCTTCAAGATGACCGGGTCGTTCTCCAGGAGTTTGATCGCTACCCAACGAGAATCATACTCGTCGGCGAGGATCTCTTCATTTCGGACAAGTTCCTGGATCTTGGCCAACTCCTCCTCGATCTCACGTCCATAGTTGACCGTGACATGAGCCTGGGAGGTTCTGCCCTCCGCCATCTCCACAATGGCGCGCAGGAGCTCCTCCGTCCCCTTCCCCTTGCTGCCGACCATGGAAACAATGGGGGCTCCCAAAAGGTCGGATAGCCGCTCAAGGTCGAACTCGATGCCTCGTGCCTCGGCCATATCGCTCATGTTGAACGCCAGAATGAGCGGGGCGCCGAGATCGATGATTTGGGTTGCGAGGTAGAGATTCCTTTCGAGGTTTGAGCAGTCGATGATGTCAACAACTACGTCTGGCTTGTCATCGAGCACAAAATCGCGCGCCACTATCTCTTCGATGGAATAGGCCGTCAAGCTGTAGGTGCCGGGCAGGTCAACAACGTTCATCTCATAATCGCGGTACCTGCACTTGCCTTCCTTCTTCTCGACCGTAACTCCCGGGTAGTTGCCCACATGCTGCCGGTAGCCCGTGATATTATTGAATATCGTCGTCTTGCCGGAATTCGGGTTCCCCGCCAAAGCAACAGTAATGCGTTTTGCTGAAGACTTCATATTTTTCCCCGCGTAGTGATCAGATGGAATAGCCGAGAAGGAGTACTCGCCTTAAGCGGTGACCTCGATCTTCCGCGTCATTCCTCGGCCCAACACAAGCCTGGTGTCCTTAACCACCACCACATAGGGCCCGCGGGAATGGCCGCTGACCACAGTCAGCTCCACCCCTGGGAACAGACCCATGGCGGCAAGCCTGGCCTGCATTCCTCTCCCCGCGTTTATGGCCGTGATACGGACTCTCTCTCCCGATCTCACCATGGAAAGTGGCATTGATCTCGTTCTCCCATGAAAAGCCCCTAAGCCGCCTGTAGTGCGCGGCTAAATGAGCTCAACCGTGACTGTGGCAGCTTCAGTAGCACTGAGCGAAACATGATAACCTTTTGCTTTGATATGGATGGGACCATGAGGCGATTCCACATTCTCCACCTCGATCAATGCACCCGGGGTCACCCCGACCTCCGCCATGCGTCTGGTGAAATCGCCGTCGCCTTCCAATCCAACAACCTTGCCCTTCTGCCCTGGCTTCAGACTTGGGAGGGCACTCCTGGCAAAGCCGTTCCGGCGAAGCCGTGAACGCCGCTTCTTCAAGTCCTCCAAAGCCGTGTCGATGCACTCCTCGCAGTCCTCCAGTGTTCGCCCGTGGTCACAATGGTAGCCAAATCCCTTCAACAGAGAGGCTCCACCTCGAGGACATACTTCAACAAACTCCACGAACTGTATAAACCGCTCCAGGATCGATCGGGGCACCTCATGCTCCATGCGGCACGCCCCCTGATCAGCGATATCCTCTTCAACCGCAAAAACCTTCACGAAGAAGTCCCTGAGAACCTCATGGCGCCGTACCACATCCTGGGCAATCTCGAGACCCTCCGGCGTCAGGGTAATCACACCGTAAGGCACATAGTTGATGAGCCCCCGGT
>JAUXFG010000166.1 GCA_030620115.1 Candidatus Fermentibacterota bacterium | reverse complement strand
TCGCGATGACCAGCTCCTCCACCTGTCATTGCGAGGAGCACCGCAACGAAGCAATCTCATTCGCAAACTGAGATCGCCGCGCTTCCGTTCGCGATGACCAACTTCTCCACCTGTCATTGCGAGGAGTACCGCGACGAAGCAATCTCATATCAAGAACGAGATTGCTTCGCTGGTGCTCGCAATGACTGAGCACCGCATATGTGGCGGGCTTCTCTCGAAAAAGGAGAGCAAGGGTCTGGTCTTCTCATGCGATATGTCTGAGCGCTCGGACGCGTACTCTTCAGGATCGCGTAAGGCAAGGCTCGTCCCATGAAACATCCGGGTTCCCTCCCCCCCTCCACTGGCATTTTCCTGGACAGCCTGAGCCGCCGGTCGTACTTTGATCCCAAATGAAATGCCATGTCCCCTCTGGAATATGCTCCAGGAGGATCCCTGAATGACAGCTATGGCTGCCCTGCTCCTTTTACTTCTCGTCTTCCCTGCCCACGCCGGTTTACCTATTGACCTCACGGCATTCGATACGCCTGATGATGGGGGCAAATCCATCACCCTGGAGTGGATTCCTTTACACCGGCTTGGGATGGCCGACTCCCTGCAGTCTCTCGTACTGCTCCGCAGAGCTGAGGATGAAACCGATACGCTCGAGTTGACGTCGTTGGGCGCTCGTGACAGTCTCTTCATTGACGACAAGGATCTCGTCACTGACGAACCGTATGCCTACGTTCTCGAGGCTCGTTTCCCTTCAGCCACCTTGGTCAGCAATGAGACAACCGCCACACCCACCATCCAATGGTTCAACAAGAGCCGCTCAGCAGTGTGTGGTGCAGTGGTCATATTCACGAGTCTTCTGCTCTGGTTCACCTACCATGCCAGCAAGGGCCGTGAGATGTTCATCCGTCGAATCGCCGGTCTCGAGGCGGTTGAGGAGGCCGTGGGCCGGGCCACTGAGATGGGCAGACCCATCATGTACGTGCCGGGCATAAGCACTATGAGCGACGTGGCTACCATTGCTTCCATCCAGATTCTTGCGCAGGTCGCGAAAAAGGCCGGAAAGTACGCAACACGGCTCACGGTCCCCAACAGGGATCCCATCGTTATGACGGTCTGCCAGGAAGTGGTCCGCGAGTCGTACAATCAGATCGGACGACCGGATCTGTTCAGAGAAGACGACATCCATTATGTCACCTATAGCCAGTTCGGATACGCCGCTGCGGTGAGCGGCATCATGATGCGGGAGAAGCCCGCCACGAACTTCCTGCTCGGCATGTTCTACGCTGAATCTCTGATCCTGGCCGAAACCGGCAATGCCACCGGGGCCATCCAAATCGCGGGTACTGATTCGGACGCGCAGCTTCCCTTTTTCATCACTGCGTGTGATTACACGCTCATCGGTGAGGAGCTCTACGCGGCAAGCGTGTATCTCTCCAAAGAACCGAAACTGCTCGGAAGCCTTAAAGGCCAGGACTATGCGAAAGCAATCACCATCGCTCTCATCCTCCTGGGGACAATCTTGTCGATCGCTGGTGTTCCCCAGTTTGTGGCCGTATTCAAGTAATGTTTCGACGAACCATACCTCTCATCTTCGCGTTTGTAGTCGGCACCTTTATGGTGATTCAGTTTTTTATTCCTCATCCAACCTTCCAGGCAATCTACAATGGCGTCCTTGACTGGCAGCAGGTCATATTCGGCTTTGTTCTTGTCGTGGGAACTCTGAGCATGGTGCGTCACCACGTGATCCGCATACAACGCAAGAAGGAGGGGTATCGCTACAGCATGGTGGCACTCCTCGGGTTGGTGAGTATGGTCCTCGCGGGAATTATTGGCGGGATCCGCGGCGGCCCCTATAAATGGATGTTTGATTATATACAGATGCCCGCCCAGTCGAGCATGTTCAGTCTGCTGGCCTTCTTCGTTGCCAGCGCTTCATATCGGGCTTTCCGGGCCAGGAGTGTAACTGCCACCTTGTTGCTGGTAGCCGGTGTCATCGTCATGCTTGGAAGGGTTCCCGCGGGAGAGTATATCCATGTGGGTGGCCTCTCATTGACCGATATTTCTACCTGGATACTCGACTACCCCAACACCGCGGCAAAACGCGGCATCCTTATCGGCGTAGGCCTGGGCATGACCGCCACCGCTCTCAAAATCATCCTGGGAATCGAAACCTCCTACTTGGGCAGGGGAGACTAGTCGTGGGATTGCCCAACGCGCTCCTTAATATTGATCGCAAATTCATCTTCGCGGGCGTCGCGCTCAGTATTGCCATTCCCCTGCTCAATCCTATAGGATTCGGCACGAGCGTGACAAGGCAGGTTCAGAACGTCTACGACTTCGTCGAGAAGCTGGAAGAGGGCAGCACGGTCATCTTGAGCTTCGACTACGAGCCCTCCACCATGGCTGAACTTGATCCCATGGCCCGGACTCTTCTCAAACATCTATTCCGCAAGAAAGCACGCGTCCTCGGCATGGCGTTGCTCGCGGGCGCCCCGGGCATCGCGGAGAGCATTCTGCAGGAGGAGGCCGACGCCGCCGAGAAGGAATACGGCATTGAATGGGTATTCCTGGGATACGTGCCTGCTCCTACTGCCGCCATGTTGAGGATTGGGGAAGATATCTCCATGGTCTACCCCACTGATCAGTATGGCACGCTGATCACTGAGTTTCCTCTGATGAGAAGCGTCAAGAACTACCGCGACATCGATCTCGTCATCAGTCTCTCGTCCACGGCCATGCCCCAGTTCTGGGCCCAGTACGCCCACGATCGGTACGGCGCCCCGGTTGCCGTGGGGGCCACCGCCGTGGAGGCAATACGTATGTACCCATACCACGATTCGGGCCAGATCGTCGGCTTCCTTGGCGGCCTGAAGGGTGCGGCGGAATATGAAACACTGGTGGGCCAGCCCGGCGAAGGCATAAAGGGCATGGACGCGCAGACAATCGCACATCTGTTCATGGTCTTGATGATAGTCATCGGCAATGTGGGGCACGTCATCGAGCGGAGAAGGGGAAAGAGCTCATGAATCTGTCCGGTGATATCGGAATCTGGGTAGCCGCCATACTGACGCTTGCGGTCTTCTCATTCCTCTGGAAAGACAATCCCCTGTTCCGCTTGGCAGAACACATCCTGGTGGGTGTTTCGGCGGGCTACTACCTGGTACAGTACGCCTACTCCGCTATCTACAAAAAACTGTATGTGCCGCTTTTCGACCAGGGCAACCTTCTTTTCATAGGCTGTGCCATCCTCGGTCTTCTTGTCTTTACCAGGCTCGTTCCGAGGAAGTCATGGCTGAGCCGGTACCCCATCGCATTCTATGTGGCGGCAGGCGCAGGCTACAGCATCCCCTCGGGTCTTCAGACCAGGGTCGTGAAGCAGATGCAGACCTCCATGCTGAATTTCCTCGATCAGGGTTCTCTTTGGACGAATGTCTCTGCCTTCCTCTTGTTCGTCGGCGTGATCAGCGTATTGCTCTACTTCTACTTCTCCGCTGAACATCGTGGGGCGTTCGGCTTTTTTTCGAAGATCGGCATCGTGTTCCTCATGATTGGGTTTGGGGCATCGTTTGGCTACACGGTAATGAGCCGTATTACTCTGCTCATTGGGCGGCTCCAGTTTCTCATGGGAGAGTGGCTGGGATTCCTGTAGCGCGACATCACCGATCCCACGTACTACGCGGGATAAAGTTCAGAAGACGGAATCTTGGAGTGCGGTCGCACGAGGCCGCTTTCAGATTCCGCGACGTGTCGCGGGAAAACAAAGCGGCGACATGTCGCCGCACTCCATATCTATGGTCTCTGTCCTTTGTCCTCCCATCCAACACCCAAGGCTTTGGGCGTTGGATGTTCGATGTTTCTTCTTCCGAGCGAAGTCTCAAAAGAGGCGTAGCGCTTTCCCATGACGCGGGAGGTTATCATGGCGACTAAACTGACGTGGCTCGGGCATTCTGCCTTCCTTATCGAGACAGAAAAACACACTCTGCTCATCGACCCATTCCTCACCGGGAACCCGTTGGCAAGCATCTCAGCCGATGAGGCACAGGCCGACTACATTCTCGTCACCCATGGCCACGGCGATCATCTCGGTGACACGGTTGCCATCGCCAAACGAACGGGCGCGATGGTGATCTCAAACTTCGAGATAGTCACTTATTTGCAGAACACCCATGGTCTTGAGAACGTCCATCCCCAGCACATCGGTGGAGCAGCGCAGTATCCATGGGGAACACTCAAACTGACCAATGCACTCCACGGGTCCGCCCTGCCCGATGGGAGCTACGGCGGCAACCCCGCCGGGCTGCTCCTTTCTCTCTCTGATGGTACGGTATATCATGCGGGAGACACCGGCTTGTTTGGGGACATGGCGTTGATCGGCGAAGAGGGTATTGATGTCGCCATTCTGCCGGTGGGCGACAACTTCACCATGGGGCCGAAAGATGCCCTTCGAGCCATCAAGCTCATCAGACCCCGTGTTGTCATACCAATGCACTATGACACATTCGACATGATCAAACAGGATGTGAAGTCATGGGCCGAAGACGTGAGGCGTGCCGACCTGGCTGAGCCTATCCTGCTCAACCCGGGAGACAGCTACACGCTGAGCTAGACCTCTCCTCGCTAGTATCGTGTTTCAGAGGTTCTGTACCTGTTTCCGGCAATTCTACATCCTTCACAGCAGCCGGCAATGTCACCCACCCGCGCCCGTGTCGCAGAATCCGGAGATGTCTCATCATCTCCTAATGCCGTCTCATTTTGAATTGCCAAAACAGAGGACAAAACTTCCGAGACGGAGTACTATGTGGCGGTTTCTTTCTGCTGGTCCTTTGAGCCGGCTTCCCCTCTTTCCTCTGCGAAGGCGGCGCCTTAGATTCCGAACAGGCCAGAATGTGGCCATGCGCATCGCTATTGTTATATTCCGAGAGGGAGGCTGAGAACCATGGCTACTCCGCGTAAGCGGAAAAAACGAAGCCTTCGCGGCACCACGAAACTCCCCGGCCAAGGCACATTGGGCCCCGGGGACATTCTCGATCGTCGCTACCTCCTGGAAGATGAGCTTGGTCAAGGAAGCTATGGGGTTGTCTATCGAGCGCGCGATATGCGTCTCGACCTGAACGTGGCCGTGAAAGTACTCTTGTCCCTTCCCGATGGGGCCACGCGCGCGGCATGGGAGGTCAAATTCAGCAGACTGGTTGGCCATCCAGCCATTGCGAGAGTATTCGATCTTGCAGCCACGGAAGAAGGCGTACCTTTCTTGGTCATGGAGCTGGTGGAGGGCGCCACTTTGGCCAATGATCTCGCCACACACGGCCCCTGCTCCGCGCAACAGGCCCTGCTTCTTTTACAAGCCCTCTGCCCGGCACTCCGCGAGGCCATGGAGCGGGGTCTGCTCCACGGCGATCTCAAGCCATCCAATATCATGGAACGGACCACGGGAAGCCTTGTCCTGGTTGACTTCGGCACTACGTTCCTCTTGGGATCCCAGGCGCTTCCATCAGTGGGAACCCCGGCCTACATGGCGCCAGAAACGCTTGCAGGGAATCCATGTACCGAAGCCAGCGAAGTCTTCTCCTTGGGGGTGACATTGTATGAGATGCTCACTGGAACGCTCCCCCACAATGCACATGACATGGATGAGCTGCTCTCCCTCCGCGCCACTCCCCCTACCCCATGCAGCCAGCTCATGAGCGAGGAACTGCAGGATCTCGCGGATCTCGTGGATGAAATGATCGCCCACGAGCCCTCGCATCGCCCCGAATCCTTTGCGGCCGTGCTTGATGTGAGCAAAAAGATCGCCGCGAAATCCCAGCTAAGGACTGCGTCCGGCGCCCTGGCGCAACTCTGGAGCGGACAGGGCGCCCTTATCGTCACCAGTCAGGCCGACGATAAACTTGCACAGATATTCCTCGAGCAGAAACCCGTGGGCGTGATAATGGTGGGAGAGCACGGAGCCATGGTGGGACGTGTACGCACCCTGGGGTACCGGATAGTCGCCCCCAACCACGTACTTCGGGACGGCATGGAACCGGGCACCGCCCTCATCGTGCCGACCCTGCATGAGGCGTATCGGTTGGTGCGGCCAACCGGCAAGGATCGTCTCTTGGTTCTTGGTCGTCTCCCTGAAGGCCAAGGGGATATGCCGGAACAGCTTCTACAAGCGCAGATTCTCACACCCCAGCAGACAAGCTGGTCGGCCTTGAGGAGAATCTCCAAGCATCATCTTGTGCTGGTGGTTTCCTGCCGACAGGTTCTCAACGTACTCTCGGATGGCATCGAACCAGTAACCGTCAAACCGGCACCCTCGACACGGACAGGCCCCTATACCCGGCGTATGGCCCCGGGCTTCCCCTCGCAGCCAAGCCTGACGAGAGCACTCCTGCGACAGGTCTTGGAGAACCAGGCGGTGGTGCTTCATGGGGCGGGATCCTCGGGGAGGACATCCCTTGTTTTGGCGGGCTTGTTCCCACTGCTGCGCGAGAGCGGATGGCGGGCCTTCTACCTCCCGAGAGCGAGACCTCTGGAGCGACTCGAGAAGCTCCTCAATCGTTCGCCCGACCCCACTTCCGCGGGAAACGTCATCGCGATTGATGACCACGGCAGGTGGCCGGAAGTGAGTCCATGCTGGTCGGATGCCATGAGAGTCGTAGTGGCGGAGACGGAGGACGTGCACGCACCCACGCGACTGGTGCTTGTCTCCCGATCAGAAGATGTCGACGCAGCGCTCCTTTTTCTCACCGAGGCGGGGATCCCCAGAGTTGGCCAGCTTGGCATGATTCCACCCAGCCGGGAACAGATGGCCGATCTCCTGGAAAAGGCGGGGGCCTCATCACATCTCGCCAACCACGCCGCCGCTGATCTCATGGAGACTGGATGGCTGCCATGGGAGCTCCAATTGGCATTGCGCTGGGTTCTGGCACACCCAAACGTCGATAGTGAGCTCTGGAATCTGCGCAGAATCAGGCGGGATCATCTTCAGTGGGCAATTGGTCGGATCTCTCTCCGTTGGCAAGCTCCTGCCCGGGAGATCCTCTCCGTGCTGGCCACGGGAATCGGGAAAGCCCCGTTGGATGAGCTCAGGCCGGGAGGGCTCGAATCCGCTGAGGAAGTGTTGGCCCTGATGCGGCGCCTGGTGACGCTGCGGCTCGCCACGAATCTATGGTTCCGAGGAAAACCGGGCCTTGGTCTTCCCACGCCCGACCATGCCAATGCCCTTCTCGAGCTGCTTGGGCCGGAGTATCTCGAGCTCAAGGCTCTCCGTCAATTCCTGAGTCTCGAAATGACGTCCGCCAGGGAATTCGACACCGCACTTGATGGTGCTCGCCTTTCGTTGATGGCCCCCTTGAAAGAATCCGGCATTCTCAATGACGACGAAGAAAACTTCCTGGCGGAGCAGGAGACGAGGCTTGCAGAGGTTGCGGCCATGGCCTCGCTTGCAGTGGATCGCTATCAAGCCACCATTGATGAACTGCTTTCGCTGGAGGAGAAGATCAGACGGCTGCCTGAAGAGATCTCCTCACCGGGCAGAGATGACGTGGGGCATTCCTGGGAGCTCTGGCTCGCTCTTTTGTCCAAGCAAACGCTGCGACAGCGTGTATGGGAAGAAACAGTGGTTGAATGTCACCGCGCCCTTGCGAAAGACCCGGTCAGTCCCAAGATACGGGCAATGCTGGCGGATCTCCACTGGTCGGCCATGGACCGAGCCGAGCAGCAATCCCAGTGGGAACAAGCTTTTTATCATCGAGAGCTCATCTCCCTCTATGGCTCTGATCGCCATAGGGAACGGCTCGCGCATGGCTCTTCGCTCGTCGTGGACAGCGATCCCAAGGCCCGGCTTCTCCTGCAATCCCTGGGGAAAAGGGAGGCAAGTCGG
>JAUXFG010000006.1 GCA_030620115.1 Candidatus Fermentibacterota bacterium | reverse complement strand
TTGCAGTCGCTCAGAATGACAGTGGCGGTGCGTAGAAGGCGAGGTACTGTGTGTGTCATTCTGAGGGAGCGACGTGACCGAAGAATCTGGGAGAGGGGGGGGAATGCGGAGATGGTAGGAGTGTGAGTCGGGGCAGAAGGCATGGTCTGCCAAGGAGTTGTAGGATCTCCGATGGTTGGCCTTGCCATGTCTGATTTCGTGCGCGAACTGGATCGGCGATGGATGGAGGAAGCTCTCAAGGAAGCAGTCCGCGGGATGGAGCATGGTGAGGTGCCGGTAGGAGCCGTGGTGGTGGTGGATGACCACATCATCGGACGTGGGCACAATATGACGGAGGAGCTGAGTGATCCCACGGCGCATGCGGAGATCATTGCGATAGGGGCGGCTGGATCCACGCTCCAAAGCTGGAGGATGCCGCAGGCGTCACTGTATGTGACACTGGAGCCATGCACCATGTGTACTGGAGCGATTCTGCTCTCCAGGATTCGAAGGCTCGTGTATGGAGCGATCGATCCGGAGGCTGGCGCATGCGGATCGAGACAGGATCTTCTCGCGGATGCACGATTGGCGGGCCGATTGACGGTGCGAGGAGAGGTCATGGCTCAGGAGAGCCGAGATCTCTTGGAGCGCTTCTTTGTTTCTCTACGAGAGCGTGATGTACGGAGGGGTGCCGGAGCGGTTGAACGGGGCGGTCTCGAAAACCGTTGATCCTTCGGGATCCGTGGGTTCGAATCCCACCCCCTCCGCCAGACTTCGCCTTCGCAAGTATCTGAATCCGTTAGGCAAGAACAGGATATGAAAAAGCCGGCCCGAGTATGTGTTCGGGCCGGCTTTTGAGTTAGATCTATGCCCGCTTCTTCAACTCGTCGACCTTATTGGTCTTCTCCCAGGTGAACTCAGGCAACTCCCTGCCGAAATGGCCGTAGGCTGCGGTCTTCTGAAAGATTGGTCTCCTGAGATCGAGGTATTTGATGATCCCCTTTGGTGTAAGCGGGAATACGTCACGAACTATTCTCACAAGTTCAGTATCGGTGATGATCCCGGTTTCGTTCGTGTTGACCATGACGGAGACGGGATCAGCAATGCCGATGGCGTAGGCGAGCTGGATTTCGCACTGTCTTGCCAGCCCGGCAGCCACGATGTTCTTGGCGATATGCCGTGCCATGTAGCTGGCAGAGCGATCAACCTTGCTGGGATCCTTGCCGCTGAAGGCGCCGCCTCCATGACTGCCTACGCCACCGTAGGTATCGACTATGATTTTTCTCCCTGTGAGGCCGCAGTCCGCATGGGGCCCACCGAGTACGAATCGGCCGGTGGGATTGATGTAGATCGTGCAGTCATCCTCGTCCAGAAGCGTTGCGGGAATGACCGGGCGGATCACATGCTCAAGGATAGGCTTCCGCATCTCTTCCACGGAGATGTCAGCCGCGTGCTGGGTAGAGATTACGATTGCTTTCACTGCCACGGGGGCGCCATTCCGGTAGTCCACCGTCACCTGGCTTTTTCCGTCCGGCCGGAGGAAATCCAATGTCCCATCTTTCCGGGTTTCAGAAAGGCGCTTGGTCAGCTTGTGCGCCAAGGCAATGGGCGTAGGCATGAACTCGGGTGTCTCATCCGTGGCGTACCCGAACATCATGCCTTGGTCTCCGGCGCCATCCCTATCAACGCCCATGGCGATATCGCCTGACTGCTCGTCGATGGAAGTGATCACCGCGCAGGTGAGATAGTCGAAACCGAATGTCGCGTCCGTATAGCCGATATCCTTGATGACACCCCTGATGACCTTTGGTATGTCGCAGTAGGCCTTGGTGGTGACCTCTCCGGCCACGAAAGCGAGCCCGGTGGTAACCAATGTTTCACAGGCGACTCTGGAGTAGGGATCTTGCTGGTATAATGCGTCAAGAATCGCATCGGAAATCTGATCCGCCACCTTATCGGGATGGCCTTCAGTCACTGATTCCGAGGTAAACAGATGGTCTTCTTTTGTCGCAACCATGCGCTCCTCCTTTATCTTGTATCATGAAGTGCCCGGTCCTGTCGGGCATTGACTGCAATGGGCGTAGGAATAGAGCGAGGCGGTTTCTATGTTTGGGTTGTGGCCGATGGTCAGGTGTGTCCGGAGAGCGGATTGCCCCACATCCCCGACGATCTAGTCAACGACGTTTCCCAGCCTCTTTTCTATGCAGTACCTGGCGGCGAAACGATTGACTGCCGGGTGATCCAGGACTACCGACTCGCGAGAGCTTCCTTCAGCCTGCCAATCCGCTCCACCGGCGTCGGATCGACCCCATGGAGCAAAGCAACGTGATAAGAAACTTGATCCCCGAAGTACATCAAGGAAAATATGCGTTCCAAGAGACCCCGGCCCCTGCTGTGGACAGTGAGTACCACGCCCCCCTTGTCCTGGACACTCTCCGATAGATGATCGAAGGCGGCGGCTTCGGTACGAGTATGGCTATCGTCGCGTAACAACACCAGCACACCGCCTCTGGCAGAGAAGTCATCGATGCCCTCTATCAGGTTATGGAGCATTTCCGGTATCGTGGCGGCGAAGGCGGCTGACTTGGCATTCTCGTTCAACTGTTGCGCCCACCGCAGTGATGCGGGAGAGGTCGGCCCCGCCGAGATAATAGCTGTCGTTCTTCTTTCCAGCTGAAGCGCCACTCGACCCATGGTCGTGCCCCATGGCTCTTCGGCTCCAAGCCCCTCGAGGTAGAGGTTTTTCAGCAAATCCGATGTTGAGCGGAGCTGGTCCCGTGTGTCGGGGATCAAGCCCTCTGACCAGAGCAGCCCAAGGATTCCCACCACCGCCTGTCCCATGGCGGTGCGCGGTGGCTGACCCGGGTCGAGTTCCCTGTGGGGCCCGTCTTGGGTCGCCGCCTTTCGAGCCAGTTCGCCGCCAGATGACATAGTTAAAACACGACATCCCCTGGCCACTGCTTCATCATAGCAGGAAAGCGTTTCCCGTGTGTTCCCGGAATAGGAAGAGGCAAAACAGAGCCAGTTCTTGCCTACCCAATCCGGAAGATGTTCGTTGCGGTTTATGTATACAGGAATATCGAGGGGTTGTGTGGAAAACACCACTTCCCCTGCCATGGCCGAACCACCCATGGCCGCCAAAACGACGCCCTGGATTTCTTTGCGTGGATCCGGACGATTCGGCCAGTATGAAATAGCCCTGGAGATCTGATCCGAGAGCCCGGCGACCCAGTCAAGCATCCGCTCTTCCGGATCGATATGAAACCATGATTCTCTAGTGGGGGGTGTATCCATGATGTTTGCTGTCTCCTCTCTTGAGCCGGGCAAGCCGTGCTCGATTTGCGTATCAGCTGGACGCATTTCCCAGCCAAAATCAATGGGTGAGCCTGGTGGCCAGCCGGGCTGATTCGATCCTATGGCGGCAAATGAGCTCCGTGAGGTCCACGCCCGGCAATGCGCCGTCTTGAACGATGTGTTTCCCGCCGACGAACAGGTGCTTCACCCGAGCGGGGGCACATAAGACCAGGCCGGCCACGGGATCCACCGCACCGCTGTGTCCGATGTCGGAGATGTCGAAGATCGCCACATCCGCCGCGGCTCCCGGCAGGAGACGTCCGAGAGCTTCTTCCCGCCTTAGGCACGCCGCGCCACCAATTGTGGCGCATTGCAGGGCCATTTTGACGGAGAATGCGTCAGCGCCTGCTCCCAATCGACCGAGGAGAAGACATTGGCGAATCTCGAGCAACATGTGGGACGAGTCATTGGATGCAGAACCGTCGACCGCGAGACCAACAGGGCACCCGGCTTCCAGCAGAGCCGGCACGGGAGCGATCCCGCTGGCAAGACGCATATTCGAGGTTGGGCAGTGCGCAATGCCCACGCCGTGTGCTCCGAGAAGCGCTATCTCCTTGGAGGAGAAGTGGATGCCGTGGGCCAGCCACGTCCTGTCGCAGAGCCAGCCTGTTTTTTTAAGAAGCTCCACGGGGGTGCAGCCATAATGGCGCCGGCAGTAGTCAACTTCATCCGTGGTCTCTGCAAGGTGTGTGTGCAGAAGCACACCCGTTTTCTTGGACAGATCAGCCGATTGCCGCAAGAGACGGGGAGACACAGAGAATGGTGAGCAGGGTGCCAGGGCTATCTGGATCATGGCGAACGGATCAGGATCATGGTACTGTTTGATGAGGCGCTCACAGTCCTCGAGGATTATCCCCTCATCCTGCACCACACTGTCAGGCGGGAGACCACCGGCGCTTTCTCCGCGGCTCATGCTTCCCCTGGTGGCCACGAATCGCATGCCAAGCTCGCGGGCGACCTCTATCTGTATATCGATGAGGCGCGGATCCGTGGCTTTGGGAAATACATAGTGATGATCCACCGTGGTGCTGCAGCCAGAGAGGAGGAGCTCTGCCATGGCGAGGCTGGTTCCCAGGCGAACCGAGTCTGTGGTGATGCCCTCCCATATCGGGTAGAGCGCCACCAGCCAGGGGAAGAGGCAGGAATCAACAGCCGTGGGATAGGCGCGGGTGAGGGTCTGATAGAAATGGTGATGCATGTTGATGAGCCCGGGCATCACGATACAGCCACGGGCGTCAATTTTGCTCTCCACAGGGATATCGGGTGGGGCGCCTGCCCCGAGCTCATGCACCTTGCCGTCTCGCAGTACGATGTATGCGTCATGAATCCCGGAACAAGAATCCCGCATGGAAATGAGCACATCGGCATGCTCAATGAGAGTAGTGTTCAATGCGTTGCCTCCTTTCTTAGGTGAGGCGTCTTCTCAGTGCCGTCAGTGATGGAGAATGGCTCCCGCCTCAATTCAAGGCGGAAGAGCGCGAATGTAAATCGCAAAATGCATGACATGTGTTGTCATGTCCAATATGAGCTATCAGCTCCTTTCCCCTCATTCGATGTTGAATAACAGGTGGAGGGGTTGGTCATCGCGAGCGGTAGCGCGGCGATCTCAGATGGCGGATAAGATTGCTTCGTCGCAGTGCTTCTCGCAATGACAGGTGGAGGGGTTGGTCATCGCGAAATCCCGCATTCCCACAATTCAAATACTCCACTAAATCCATGGATTTAGTGGAGTATTCAGTGCTTCCCATGCAGGCACGGCAAATCCGATGCCCTACCGAGGGGATGTGTTTGAGTCTCGAGGAATACACAGGACTAACAGTATCACGACAGTGCGAGGCGAGGAATGCGGGATGATCTGTTTCGGTATTGCGCAATCGGTCCCAGGGGGATTAAATGCTCCACGCCATGCGTATCATTCGGAGAGATGCGAGAGCTGGTTGAATCGGCGCGACTGGAAATCGCGTGAGCCCGGAAGGGCTCCGAGGGTTCGAATCCCTCTCTCTCCGCCACACACATGGGGTCCTGATGGGTCCCTTTCGTGCTCTATTCGGAGGCTGCTCGCGTGGCGATCAACATGGGGCCGGGATGGCGGAACTGGTAGACGCACGGGACTTAAAATCCTGCGGGCCGCGCCCATGCGGGTTCGACTCCCGCTCCCGGTACCAGAATGACAACCCCGAGGGTCGATACTCGAATCAGGCCGTGATTGGACGATGCACTGATGTTGATTGGCCCCTGGGTGGGATCACGGATTGAACTTGACGTGGCTAATCGTCGGTTTTTCTTCGCCCCCACAGTGCTTATGGATTCTTTAGTAATCAGGATAAAAGGGGCGACAAGGGAATGAGGAATTTGAATGGATAAGACAACGCTCTCTGTTGTATGCAGACAAGGTTCAGGTAAGGGTGAAGCGCGCAAGCTGAGACAGGCCGGCCAAATACCGGGGATCATGTATGGTAGGAGCACTGACCCACTTTGTGTGGTTTTTGAGGAAAAGGCTTGGCGCCTGGCAGTTCATGACGGGCTGAGGATCGGCAGACTCGTGGAGCTCTCCTGGGAGGGATCAGACCGCAAGAACGAGATAGTTTTGGTTCGTGATGTTCAGATTCACCCAGTGACGGACGCCGCCCTTCATGTTGACTTTCAAATGGTGCTCGCCGGCGAACAGATCGAGGTACAGGTTCCGCTCTCTCTTGACGGCATTCCCGTGGGCGTGAAGGATGAGGGCGGGTGGCTTGAGCAACTTCTCAGGAAGATCATTGTCAAATGCGTCCCAAGCAAGATACCCGAGACGATCACCGTTGATGTAACGAATCTTCGTGTCGGCGAAACGTTGCATGTGGCTGACGTGACCTGGGATGAAGGAGACATCGTCACCGATGGTTCATTGGCGGTGGCCACGATAGGACGAGCAGTCGAAGAGGAGGAGGAGCCGGCCGAGCCGGAGGAAGAGGTCATACCAGAGACTTCTGATGAGGCCGCAAGCTAGCGGCCCCGGGGGGAGCTCATTTGGTCTCCCGCAGGAGGTGGTTGGTGGTCGGCCTTGGCAACCCCGGCATACAATACCACCTGACGCGTCACAATTTGGGCTATTGGGCGGTGGATAGGGCGGCGAGGCTGCTCTGTGCCGATCCCTGGATGCGGCGGAAACAGCTGCTTTCGACCACGGTTGTTCTGGGCGGATCCGAGGCTATTCTTGCCAAGCCACGAACGTGGATGAATCTGAGTGGTTCACCGGTGCACGCCGCTATTGCCCGATGGCGCGTTGCGTACGAACGTCTTCTTGTGGTATGCGACGATGTGGCCCTGCTGGATGGAAGATTGAGGCTCCGAGCCGGTGGTTCCTCTGGTGGGCACCGAGGATTGGAATCGATTATTGATTTTTTGGGAACTCAGGGATTTCCCCGGCTTCGCATTGGCGTGGGGAGCGGCCGTCATCCAGGGGAAGAGCTCCGTGACTATGTACTTGAGGCGTTGGAAGCATCGGAGATTCCTTTGTATGAGCGTGCCGCAGAGAGGGCTGCTCACGCTATCCGAATGGTGATTGAAGATGGCCTTCCCGCGGCCATGACCGAATACAACCAACCTGCGCTTGAGTGCGGAGGAGCAAGTGTCGTGGGCGAGACTGACCCACATCCTGGAGGTGAGGATTGAATAGCGTTTGGTTGATCAGCCTCGTGAGTAGTCTGGCAGCGCTCTTGGCCGTTATTGTCTTGGCTCGATCAGTCTTGAGGAAATCGCCGGGTGATGAGGAGATGCGGAGACTGAGTAGAGCCATTCAGGAAGGTGCCGCCGCATTTCTGGATAGGGAGTACCGAACGGTTTTTCTTGTTTTGGTGCCTGTGGCCATAGTCTTGGCGTTGGTTCTTCGATGGGAGACGGCTGTCAGTTTTGTCCTCGGCGCCGTTGTGTCGGGGGCTGCGGGATACATCGGGATGTGGGTGGCCACACGCGCCAATGCGCGGACCGCTCAGGCGGCCAAGAGCGGTGTCAAGCCGGCCCTTGATGTAGCTGTCTCGGGGGGGGCGGTGATGGGTCTCAGCGTCGTGGGGCTCGCTCTCCTCGGCCTCTGTCTTGTGCTTTTCTTGTTCGTCGGTGGGGATGTGACGCAAGAGAAGGCTATGATCATAACCGGCTATGCCATGGGCGCAAGTCTCATTGCATTGTTCGCCCGTTCCGGAGGAGGCATCTTCACCAAAGGTGCTGATATGGGTGCAGACCTTGTGGGCAAGGTCGAGGCCGGTATCCCGGAAGATGACCCGCGCAATCCTGCGGTGATTGCCGATAATGTGGGAGACAATGTAGGCGATGTTGCAGGCCTTGGCGCTGACTTGTTGGAATCCTATGTGGAGTCGATCATCGCTTCCATGGCCATCGCAGCCGTGTTGGCCACCACGGCGAGAGTGGCGGGATTCCTCATGTGGCTCCCCCTCGGCATAGCTTCCATTGGGATAGTCTCATCCATCATCAGTATTTTCGTGGTGCGGGGGATTGGCCGCAAGGACCCGCAGGCCGCACTCATGGCAGGGACGTATATCAGTGCCGGGCTCACGGCGATTGGGAGCTTCATCGTTGTCTGGAAGTGGGGCATTCCCTTTCAGAATCATAGCGTGCTGGGACCTTTTTGGGCAATCCTTGCAGGCCTTGTTTCGGGCATGGTGGTGGGTTTCGTGAGTGAGTTATTCACAAGCAGCAAGTATCCACCAGTGCGAAAGATGGCGGAGAAAAGCCAGGGAGGGGCGGCTGTCACCATAGTGGAGGGGCTCGCCATTGGGATGAAGTCCACGGCGATTCCCGTTCTTGTGCTTGCCGCTGCAGTGATTGTGGCTCACCAGGCGGCAGGGATCTATGGCGTGGCATTGGCGGCATTGGGAATGCTGGCAACCACCGGCATGGTGGTGACTGTGGACTCGTATGGCCCCATCGCTGATAACGCCGGGGGGATCGCGGAAATGGCGCATCTCGATCCAGCTGTGCGCAACGTGACCGACGGTCTCGATGCCGTGGGTAACACCACGGCGGCCATAGGAAAGGGATTCGCCATCGGATCGGCCGCATTTGCCGCGATCGGACTGCTCTCGGCGTATATGACGACCGCGGGCATTGCTCCTTCGGAGGTCAGTCTGACCGATCCCAAGGTCATGGCAGGCTTGCTCATCGGCGGTATGCTTCCATTTTTCTTTTCTTCGCTTCTTTTTGGTGCGGTTTCCGATGCGGCCAACAGGATGATTGATGAGGTTCGTCGTCAATTTCGGGAGATACCCGGATTGATGGAAGGAAAAGCACGCCCGGATTATGCCCGATGCGTGGATATCAGCACCGCAGGCGCTCTCAAGGGCATGATGCTTCCTGGCTTCCTGGCGCTTGGGGCTCCCGTGATTGCCGGATTTTCCCCGCTGGGCCCTGAGGGTCTGGGAGCGCTCTTGGTGGGGGCACTCGTGACCGGATTGATGCTGGGGATTCAAACCGCGAATTCAGGCGGAGCCATGGATAATGCCAAGAAGTACATCGAGGATGGCCACTTCGGAGGGAAGGGATCTGAGGCTCATCGGAATGCGGTGGTGGGGGACACCGTGGGAGATCCCTTGAAGGATACGGTTGGGCCTTCGATCAACATTCTGATCAAATTGATGTGTGTTGTTGCTCTGGTTTTTGCACCAGTGTTTGTTAGGTAGTTCCCGTGTCAAACGCGAACGCTAGCCCGGGCTAAGGAGGAGATTAGGGTGCCTCATTATTATGAAACGGTTTTTGTTGTTGAACCTTCCGTTGAGGAGGAAGAAGCAGAGAAACACCTTTCTCGTGTAAAAACAGTGATAGAGAAAAAAGATGGGAAGATCTTGAAGGTTGAGCATTGGGGAAGACGGAAGCTCGCCTATTCGATCAAACATCGGAAAGAGGGTATCTATTATCTCGTGGAGTTCGAGGGCTCCGGGGAGATAGTCGAACAGCTCGAGCGGCACTATGGGCTCCAGGAACCCATCCTGCGCCATCTCACCGTTGCTCGCAGCAATCCGTCAGCTGAGGGCGAACTCTCCCCATTGAGCAGGCTTTCGGAGGATGAAGTGGAGATGGAAGATGTTGGGGAGGTGACGTCAGAGAAGCCGGATCTGCTGGCTGAGTCTCTTGTTGAGATACAGGAAACACCGACGGAAGACGCGAGCGCCGATGCGGATAGCTCACATGAATTGTAGTATTTCCGATGCATGAATTAGGGAGGGAAGAGGGATGTCTGAGTTTCGTCTGCCGGATCTGAACCGGGTTTTCATGGCGGGCAATCTGACCCGCGATCCAGAGTTGAGGTACACCGCGTCGGGGACACCTGTGGCGAATTTCAGGATTGCATCGAATCGATGGTATCGTTCCCAGGATGGCGAAAGGCGCGAGGATGTTTGCTATATCAACGTGGTTGCGTGGCAGCGATTGGCGGAATTGGTCGGTGAGCGACTTCATCGCGGGAGTGCTGTCCTGATCGAGGGAGAGCTCCAGAGTCGATCATGGGATACCGATGATGGGACGCGGCGGACAATTGTCGAGATACGGGCATATCGCATTCAGTTCTTGAATAGGGCGGAAGAGCCTCGTCAGGACTTCCCGGCGAGCGATGGTGGGACCACCCCGGAGACTCCTTCCGGCGATGATGCCGAAGCCTTGGTAGACGATCTGCCATTCTGAAGGGACGAGGAATATGTCCCGATGTTTCTCGAGATTGGAGTGCGGGAAAGCACGACAATCAATACACAATACGCACAGGAGAGGAGTGGGCAGGCATGGCTGATTTGAGACTCCCAACTCTGAATTTCGTACAGTTCGTCGGGCGACTGACTCGGGATCCGGAAATGCGGTATACGCCTTCAGGCGCCGCTGTTGCCACGTTTGGTATCGCGGTTAATCGCCGCTTTCGGGATTCATCCGGCGAGAATCGGGAGGAGACCAGCTTTTTCAAGGTGGTAGCGTGGCAGAAATTGGCGGAGAAGATCGCGGAGATCTTACATAAGGGCACCGCCGTGCTTGTGGAAGGACGACTGCACTCGCGTACCTGGGAGAGCTCCGACGGCCAGAGACATAGTGTCATCGAGATTCATGCGCAGAGGTTTCAGATGTTATCGCGTCCGGAGGCGCAAAGGGAGTATAGCGCTCCGCCTTCGACTCCTGATACAGATGGGGCTGACGCTGGGGCTGACGCGGTTGAGGGCGACGATGATATGCCCTTCTAATGACGGAGGAGTAGTAACATGGAATTGATTCTCATGAGGGATGTTCCCTCCCTTGGCAAGCGTGGGGATGTGGTCCGCGTCGCCGTGGGGCATGCCCGAAATCTGTTGATTCCGAGAGGAGATGCGCTCCCCGCTACTGAAGCCGCGAAACATCGCCTTGTAGAACAGGAGAAACAGGCCAAACTTCGGGAAAGCAAGGCCAAGCGTGAGGCGCAACATGTGTCCAATCAGTTGCGACGTGTTTCTCTCACGGCGAGGGTCAAGGTTGGGGAAGAAGATCGCATTTTTGGGCGTGTGACCAGGGGCGACATCTCAGCGCTGCTGAAGGAGAGAGGATTCGATATCGATAAGAAGAAGATACTTCTTGATGAAGCCTTGAACTCTCTGGGGATTTTTACCATTGAGATCAAGCTCCACCCCGAGGTTTCAGCCAAGGTGAAAGTCTGGGTCGTGAAGGAGTAAGGGTTCGCGCAAGAATGTGAAATTATTTCTGCGCGAGCCCTAAGTCTGTGCCCAGGCTCGAGGGACCGCCCAGGGGCAAACCGGATCATAATCGCACAACAGTGTTGACATTGGTGTGGACTCTCGCATCTTGGTCCACTTAATGCATCATAGAATAGTCATCATGAGGGCGCTACGAATGAAGAAACCTCTTTTCTGCCTGTTGATAGTCCTCCTCACCGGAGCTGCGGGAGCACAAGAGCCGATTCTTGCTGATCCTGATTCCGCGCAGACAGACTCGCTGGCGCCTCCTTCCCATGATTTCTTCCTTGCGGCCGATAGCTCACAAGAACCCATGGGGATCGCGCTGGCATGGGAGCCGTCGCAAGGCATTCCCGTGATGCTCGAACGTGCATCCCATGATTCGATTTTTCTTCCACTCAGCACGCAAGAGGCAGGTGCGAGGAGCTTTGTCGATACTACCGTGGAGAGTGGTGTCGAGTACCTCTACCGCGTCAGGATGGCAGATTCCAATGTGGTTTCCGCTACGGTGCGGGCCACGGCTCCCCACGCAGTGCAGGAGTATCAATTCTTCCGGCGGGAACGGCTGAACGCGCTGCTCCTATTCCTTTTCTACGCCGCTATGATAATTGGCTACATTCTCATGGCAAAGCGCGGCGCCAGTCTCTTCATCCGCAAGATCGCAGGCCTTGATGCGGTTGATGAGGCGATTGGGCGGGCCACTGAGATGGGACGGAAAGTACTGTATATTCCCGGCATCATGTCGGTGGACAATATCCAAACCGTGGCCTCCATGTCCATCTTGGGATACGTTGCTGAAAAGACGGCCTCATATGGGACCGATCTGGAGGTTCCCAACAAAGATCCCCTGGTCTTGGCCACTGCCAAGGAAGTGGTCAAAGAGGCCTATCTGAAGGCGGGCCGACCTGACTATTTCCAAGAGGACATGGTGAACTATGTCTCCTATGATCAGTTCGCCTTTACGGCGGCCGTGCAAGGCCTCATGACGCGGGAGAAGCCCGCCACGAATTTCCTCATTGGCTCATTCTATGCCGAGTCGCTCATCATGGCAGAGGCCGGCAACGCCGCGGGAGCAATTCAGGTGGCCGGTACTGCAGAGCTTGCGCAGCTCCCGTTTTTTGTGGTTGCCTGCGACTACACGCTTATTGGCGAGGAGCTCTATGCGGCCAGCGCTTATCTCTCCAAGGAACCGCTGATGATGGGGTCGATCAAAGGTCAGGATCTCGCAAAAGTAGTACTTGTGGGTCTCATTCTTCTAGGCGTGGTGCTGGCTTCGTTTGGGCAGCACGGGTTCGTCGACTTCTTCGCGCAGAGGTAGAAGCATGAAACGTCAGGTGCCGATAGTCCTTTGTTTTCTCACCGGCGCCTTCGTGGTAGTTGCCTTTTTCATTGGTCATCCGCTCGTGGTGGACTTGAACGAGAAGCTGGATGAGTTGCTGATCATTGTCACCGCTTTCGCCCTGGTGTTGGGTGTGGTGAGTTTTGCGCAGCATCATACGAAAAAGATCCAGAGAAAACAGAAGGACTGGAGGAATTCGATCGTCAGCCTCACCTCGTTAGGGCTCATGGCCTTTTTGGGTTTATTCGAGTCAATGCTCAAAAGTGGAGCGGTAATCGGAGATAGACCGGCCTTTGATTGGCTGTTCACATATGCGTTTACGCCGCTGCAGGCTACGATGTTCAGCCTTCTGGCGTTCATGATCGCTTCGGCGGCATTCCGGGCATTCAGGATAAAGAATGTCGAGGCCGCGGTTCTCATGATCGCCGCGGTCATCGTCATGCTTGGTCGGGTTCCCATCGGCCAGTATATACTCCCGCACAGCCTCGAGATATCTGAGTGGATCATGAACAATCCGAACCTGGCCGCGCAACGGGGAATCCTGATCGGAGCGGCTCTGGGAGCGGCTTCTATGGCGATCCGGGTAATTCTTGGCATCGAGCGGCCCTACATGGGCGGTGCCGGAGACTGATGATGGATGATGCGCAGAAGATAGGCGGGATCGATAAGCGCTGGGTCTATATCTTGGTGGCGGTGGGGGCCTTGATTCCCATCTTGATGCCCATGGGGTTGCCGGTGAAGACAACGCCCGCTGTTGAACAGCTCTTTGACCGGATGGAGTCATTTGAGCCTGGCCAGGTGGTCATGGTCTCCTTTGACTATGGCCCCAGTTCCGCGCCGGAGCTTGATCCCATGGCGGATGCGGTCTTGAGACATTGCTTTGTCAAAGGGCTCCGGGTGGTAGTGATATCCCTTTTTCCCCTGGGTGGTGACAATCAGGCGAAGCAGGCCCTTTACAAAGTCGCGGAGGAATTTCCCGTGGTCGAGGGGGAAGATTACGTCTATCTGGGCTATAAAGATGGCGGTCTTGCGGTCCTTCGCCGGATGGCGGAGGATATCTCCATTGTTTTTCCCAAAGACACTCGGGGGGTAGAATACTCCGAGATTCCTCTTCTGCAGGATGTATGGAACTATTCTGATATCGAGATCTCCGTGAGCCTGTCAACGGGGATTATCGGCGAGTGGTGGGCAATCCTGGTCAACGCGCAGTTCGGCCAGCCGGTGGGCGTGGGGGCCACGGCTGTTTCGGCGCCCAAGTACTATGCCTATCTCAAGGCCGGGCAGATGGTGGGCTTGATGGGTGGAATGAAGGGCGGCGCGGAATACGAGGTGCTTCTGGGCAACGCCTACCCGGAGCTCAAATCCCGGTCCAACGTAGCAATAAAGGGAATGGACGTGCAATCCATCGTACACCTGATCATCATCGCCTTCATACTCATGGGGAATTTGGTCTATCTTTTCTCCCGGAGTGAGCGCAAAAGGGCTGGAGGAAGACTTGGCTCTCAGTAGTTTTGCCGGCATCTGGCTGGCCGCGTTCCTGACGCTGGCCATCTATAGCTTCCTATACAAGGACAATCCCGTGTATAGGCTTGCCGAGAGCATTTTTGTCGGCGTCTCGCTGGGGTATGAGATCGGCCTCGTGTTCTATAGGACAATATGGCCGAATCTTGTTGAGCGTCTTCTCGCCGATCCGGGGCCAAACTGGTATCTTGCCATCGGCGGAATCCTTGGGATCATGCTCTATTGCCGTTACATCCCCAAAGTGTCTTTTCTTGGCAGATGGGCGCTTGCCGTGTACATCGGCTATTTCGTCGGCGTGGAGCTCATGCAGCGCCTCCATGGAGATGTGCTCCCGCAAGTCAGAGATACGATGTTGCCCCTGAGTTCCCTTTCTTCGGTAACATTCGAGAACCTGCTGATCATTGTAGGTGTCCTAAGCGTGCTCATCTACTTCTACTTCTCAAAGCCTCATACGGGGATCCTGAAGCCGGTGAGCAGGATTGGTGTTTACTTCATCATGATCTGCTTTGGTGCGAGTTTTGGCTACACGATCATGGCTCGTATCTCCCTTCTTATCGGTCGGCTGACTTTTCTTGTCGAAGGATGGGTCAAACCGATGATTGCCCTGATTTCGGGCTCTGGTTAGCACTCACCACCGCACGTTGTCCCCCGGTCCCGGCCTGTATTCTCACCAGTCATGCATAATAGCTCTGCATTCATCGTCATCTTCGCGATTTCGCACTTCGGCAAGGCTCAGTGCAGGCGATGAGAGCTGGTGAGAGATGCGGACTAGCCTAGTCACTGGCGCGACTGGATTCACCGGATCACACCTCGTCCAACGATTGGTCTCATCCGGGGAAAACGTCCGTCTTCTTGTCCGGCGAGAGCCGGGCGAGCGGTTCGCGCACCTCGAGTCAGTCATAGGCGATCTCCGGGATGTGCATGCCTGCCGTGAGGCCACGGAGGGCGTTCATACGGTCTATCACATTGCGGCGGCCTATCGGGACCCATCCCTGAAGGAAAAGGACTACGCAGCGGTGAACTACCATGGTTCCATCAATCTATTTCAGGCTGCGGCGGCCAACAGGGTGAGGAGATTCGTGCATTGCAGTACTGTGGGGGTTCATGGTGAGATCATCGGGCCTCCTGCAGACGAGGAAGCGCCCTTTTCTCCGGGTGATCTTTATCAGGAGAGCAAGGTCGCTACTGAGAAGTTTCTTGCACAGCACGGATCCGACATGGAGATCGTCGTTTTTCGTCCTACGGGGATCTATGGACCCGGGGATCTGAGACTATTGAAGTTTATCAGATTGATTGCCAAGGGGCGGTCCTTTTTGATCGGTGACGGCACACCGCGCTACCATTTGACCTATATCGATGATCTGGTAGACGGTATTGTGCTCTGCGGAAAGAGGAGCGAAGCCATAGGCCAGGTGTTTATCTTGGGGGGGCCATCGGCGCCGACTCTGAATGAATGGGCACACATTGTAGCGGAGCTCTTGGGCGTTTCACCTCCACGCCTGCATCTCCCTGTATGGCCCTTCATGGCAGCAGCGGCCATGGCGGAGGCGGTATTCCCACCGTTGGGTTTGAAGCCGCCCATCTTTCGGAGACGGATGGACTTCTTCACAAAGAACCGCGCGTTTTCCATCCAGAAGGCCCGGCAATTGTTGGGATATGCCCCTTCAGTTGATGTAAGAGAGGGCATGGAGTGGACTATTGCATGGTATAGACAGGCAGAGCTTATTTGATGGACTGCCGGTATTCCTGAACCCATAGGATGCGCTTTGAGCGGATGAGTCACATTGCTATATTGACCTCCCAATGCGTGGTGATGCTTTCCAATGCACGAAAGGATTTCGTAGAGAGATGCTGTCCAGCGAAGAGATAGCCCAACGCTATGCGGTGATTGGGCAACTGAGTGCGGTGGTTGGTGTTCGATTGGTGGGCCTTATGACCATTGGCCCGTTTGTTGCTGATCCTGAGGATAGTCGCCCCATTTTTCATCGCCTGAGACAGCTCAGGGACGAGCTGAGGCGAGAATGCCAAGGCTTGTGTCATCTCTCCATGGGAATGACTGCTGATTACGAGGTGGCAGTGGAAGAGGGCGCAACCATGGTGCGGATAGGCACGGCCCTGTTCGGTCATTAGAGATAGGTAGATCAAGGAGGAGTTGGTGGATACACCGTTGGAAATCACCGAACACGAGTTCTCCAAGAGCTTTCGTGGATACAACCCCGATGAGGTCGATAGCTACCTCGATGTAGTTGGGCAGAAGGTGCTCAATCTCCATAGGAAATATGAGGAGCTCAAACGTGAGCGCGAGAGCATGCAAATGGAACTGAAGAAGTATCAGACCGTGGAGAATGCACTGCATGAGACATTGGTCGAGACGCGCAAGAATGCCGAGATGATTCGGCGGGCGGCCGAGAAAGAAGCGGAATTGATATTGGAGCGGGCGGAGGAAGAAGCGAAAAAGAAGGTGACCACTATTCAGGGAACCATGGCAAGGATAGCCCGTGAGGTTGAGGACCTCGAACTGAGGAGACTCGACTACCTCAGCAAACTCCGCAGCTTGGCCGAACGCCAGCTCAGCCTGCTCGAGTTCTATGAGGAAACAGAAGGGCGGAGGGGAAAGTAGCCATCCCCGTGCCCTCCGGATACCTCCTTTTCCCCTCCGAGAGAAACGCGGAGAGGGTTCGACCGCGGCCATTGCAGCCGACCTACCTTTACCAGGAGACAAGAGGGATCACGATGCGGGCAAAACGGATACTGATTGGGATGGGTCTTGCAGCGTCGCTGACGCTTTTTGATCAGATCACCAAGATCTGGGTGATGAGCAGCATGGCATATCATGAAAGCATACAGATCCTTGGCAACGTGGTCCGGCTTACCTACACAAGGAATCCAGGTATCGCATTCGGCATTTCATCAGGTCCACTCACCGGCTGGCCTTTGATGGCGATTACGGTTATTGGATCAGGGCTTATCGCGTATATTCTCGTGTCGGAGAGCCGGGTCAGCACCTGGCGAACCGCCTCCATGGGAATTCTCCTGGGAGGGGCGGTGGGCAATCTCATTGATCGACTGATCAGAACGGAAGTCGTGGATTTCCTGGATGTGGGCATTGATTCCTCCCACCGATGGCCTGTATTCAATGTTGCTGATGCCGCGGTGGTGGTAGGGATAGTCCTTCTCTTGCTCACCGAGAGAAAACGTGGCGGCCGGAAAAGGCATGCATCGTCAGAGACCGAAACAGAGAAGACGTGCGCTAGCGCACGAATCTAATCCCTGGGTTGCGCTGCAGCAGCACATGCTCCAGATACCGCAGCCCTTGGGCAGGGGCCTTGTGGATCGTTCGATATGAACCTGGGTTCTTGGGGTCGGTCAACGTGGCGCGAATCGTAAGAGTCCCCTTGCGCCAGGTCACGGATGTGGTGGGGATCCGTCCCGTGAAGGATATGCGTATTTCGCCAATTTCGTGAACGGGGATCCGGACGGACTTGAATGCAGATGTGCACGTCAGTGAATCACTGTCCAGCGTGAGGCCTATGTGCGGCAGGCGCTTCAGGTAGTAGGCAGCGCATGCGATGAAGGCGGCAGTAACTGCTCCCATGGCTCCGAGAGAGAGAAGAGCTTTTCTTCCTTCGGGGAGGGCAAGAAGATCTCCTGGATCAGCTATCAGAAGAATCAGCACAGCCAAGGCTCCGCAGATCACTGTTCCACCCACGATCCCGAGAATCGTGAATAGCCTTGCGAGACGGATTTCTGTGGGGTGGACCCGCACCATGATTCCTTCGGGTTGCCTCTGCGCAGTCTTTATTGGAATTCTCATGATTGGAATATAAGTGGCGGTTCACCGAAATCCATTGGTTTTCGACGTTGATGAGGATCACCAGGATCTGCGGCTCGATGTATTCCTATCGCGTATGATGACAGATACGAGTAGGACCACCGTGAAGCAGTGGGTCAAGGATGGGTTCGTGACGGTGGACGGAGGATCCTGCAAGACGGCAGCGAAGGTGAAACTCGGTCAGCGTGTGGTGGTGAGTCCACCGGCATCGCCGACGGTGTCTATTCCCGGGGAGCCAATACTTCTCGACATGATCCATGAGGATGAATACCTGGCAGTGATCAACAAACCCGCAGGTATGGTCGTTCACCCCGCCGGACCTCGCAGGCATGGGACGCTGGTGAATGCACTTATCCATCGCTGGGGGCGTATCAATGCGCCCGGAGGGCCTGAGCGGCCAGGAATCGTCCACAGACTCGACAAGGGGACCTCCGGACTCATCATGGTGGCACGTGATGAGCCGACGTATCTCGCGTTGGCAGCCCAGATCCAGGGGCGGCTGGTGAGAAAATGGTACAGGGCGATTGTCTGGGGAATTCCTCATCCCAATAACCAGGAAGTACGGCTCCCCATAGGCAGGCATCATCGGTACAGGAAAAGGATGGCGGTGACTCCGCGCGGCAAGGATGCGCGAAGCATCCTCGAAGTGGTCCATCAATGGACCTTTGCGAGCGAACTGGAGATTGTCCTCCTCACGGGCCGCACGCATCAGATTAGGGTGCATCTTTCCTATCTCGGGCATCCGGTCTTTGGCGATGCCGACTATGGAGGGAGGCGACGGGCGACGAGAAGAGTGCCTCCGGGGCTGGGGGCTCAGGCAAAGGAGGCTCTCTCAATGATTTCCAGACCCGCGCTCCACTCGTGGAAGCTAGCCTTCCGTCACCCCAAGACGGATGAGCTAATGAGCTTCTTAGTGCCCCCACCTGCCGACTATCGCGCGCTGACTGAGTTTTTGAGTCGCCAAGCCTAAGAAAAACACGCCACAGCTGCGCCGGAAACCGGAGAGAGAGTAAATACCTGAGGAGTTCTCATGGCAGGTGTTTTGTACCCTCGCCGAAGGCGCTTCACCAATGCCGCGGCATGTTTGTGCTCGACGAGATGGATTGTACAGCCCCCAAAGCCGGGTCCTGAAGGGCGGGAGCCGATGACGCCGTGGATACCCCCGCTTAGATGGATGATTTCGTCCAACTCGGGAGTGGATGAGTCGAATGCATCTTTCAGTGAGCGGTAAGAGGCGAGCATGAGACCTCCCAACGTCTCGATGTCACCCCATCGCAGGGCAATGATGGCTCGTCGGACCCTGTCATTCTCGGTTACCACATGCCGGACTCGTTTGAGAGCAGTCGGTGAGAGCTCCTCGGCGCCCTGAACCAACATCTCCGCACTGACCTGGCGAAAGCCGGTGAGACCAGGATAGCGATTCTTGAAGAAATGAAGCCCCTCATCAAGCTCACCACGCCGTTCATTGAACGGTGCTCGAGCCAGGGCGCGATGTACCCCGGAATCACACACCACGAGATCGATGTAAGAGGGGATCTCCATATGATTTGTCTCGAAGGTGTTGCAGTCAAGACACAAGATTTTTTTCATTCGGCCGGACACTGCTACCATCTGATCAACGAGCCCGCTATGCACACCCACAAAGAGATTCTCGGAACGGTGGGCTACCATGGCGAGATCTCGGTTATCGAGGGGAAGATCCCACAGCTCTCTCATGACGAATGCCACCGCCATCTGGAGCGACGCCGAACTGCCGAGGCCAATACCGGGTGGAAGATCTCCCGTAATGGTCAAAGAGACACCGCGATTCCGTACCCGGCCGGCGGTCAACCCTGACCACACCCCCACGACGTGATCACCCCAAAACCCGTGACCGGTTGGGGTTGGCGGGCGTGGCGAGATGCGGATTGTTTGTCGCGCCCACTCCGAGTGTGCAACGAGGCGGCGATCCTCTCGTGGAGAGGCGGCCACCCATGTGTACCTCCCGATGGCGCAGGCCATGGAGAGACCATCATCGGTATACTCGCCGTCGCCCAAGATCATGAGCCTCCCCGGCGCGAAAGCAATGCATGCAGGCGGCACATTGAACATGCGCTCATGGAGTCGTTTCAGTCTCTGATTTCTGCTTGGTTGAGGACTCACGTATCCCGTTCCCCCTCCTGAATGCTCGTTGCATCTATCTAACACAATGGTACGCTTCTATTGGGGCTTGTCAAGAGGCGCTATGAGTTCCGAACGTTCGATTGACAGCGAGGATGCAGAGAGGTATCATAACGCGACGGATATGCGGGTTTTTTGGAGAGGGAGGATCGATTGGAAGAACAGAGTTTCAAAGGTGTGATACTGGTCAAGGATGGTGTACAAAGAAAGGTCGGATTCGAGGAGCTTTGTCTCAGCAACACCATGAGTATGGAAGCGCTGGTTGCCCTTCTCGTGAAAAAGAAAGTGATCAAGCCGGAAGAGCTGCTTGAAGCCATTCGCGCCGTAAAAGATCAGAGATACAAGGCAGGAGAGCCTCCGAAAGAGGGAGGATAATCCCCCGACGAATGTGAGAACGAGGTGTTTCGGCTCGTGACTATGGTCATGTATCGAGGGCGCCCGCGCGCTCGGCACTACTGCTGATGGATGCAGCGATCGACAAAGGCGGAGACACCCCTAATACGAACGGGCGGCACCGGCGGCCGGGAATCATGATGAAGGCGCATGCACGGGAATGAAGCTGATCGCCGCGCAACAAGGCCTGCCCGTGGCTGATTGGAGGAGACCAGATGAGGTTGTCGAGACAAAAGGTGGAGAGGCTGGCTCAGCTTGTTGTCAAGAAGTTCCGAGAGGAGACCCCGGTTGAGATCTTAGCTGACGACGAGCTACTAGAAACCGTGGTTACCAGGGCGATTAGGCGGAATCTGGAAGAGGAGGCGGCCTTGGATTCGGATGTCAGAGATCTTCTCCTGAAGCATTCTGCAATCATGATCAGGGAGGGCATTGATCAACGTACGGCCTTCATGAAAGTCAAGGCAGAGCTGGCGAAGCGACAGGGTTTTGTGCTCTGACCAAACGTTGTTGGGAATGGTACCCTACCAAGCCGTGGACCACACGGGGGTGAGCAGTGAGACTCAGTGAAGAGAGAGTATTCGTCATAGTAGGCGACATGGTGGAGAGGCTCTTGGAAGCAGAGGCAATAGCCCCGCCGGAGAATGAGAACCTTCTTGTGCAAAGAATGGCGGGATGGTTGATCGATGATCTGAGAACCGAGGATGAGATAGACCGTGAGACCAGGAGGATTCTACGTTCTTATAGTCGGCCCATTGATGAAGACAGTGAGGAATGGGACATTCTTTTTCGCAAAACACGTGTGGAGCAGGCGGAGCGGCGCGGGTATATCCTTTAGACGGAACTCTAATCACGCGCAGCCCGTCGTTGCGTAGCCTGTAGGACGAAGAGAGAAGGGTGAGGTTTCGAGGAGCGTAATGAACAGGACAGTTGCCACGGATCAAGCCCCGGAGGCCCTTGGTCCCTATAGCCAGGCAGTGGTATCCGGGGATTTCATCTTCACGGCGGGGCAGATCGGCATCGATCCCGCGACGGGGGCTTTGGTCGCGGGTGGGATTGGGCCAGAGACGCGCCAAGCGCTTGCAAATATTGCCCATGTTCTGGAAGCAGCGGGAGCGGGGATGCGGAGTGTCGCAAAAGTCACCGCATATCTTGCGGATCTTGCCGACTATGCCCAATTCAACAGAGCATACGAGAAGTTCTTTGAGGGACACAAGCCAGCCAGAGCAGCGGTTCAAGTGGTTGCCCTGCCGGGAGGAGCGCGGGTCGAGATAGACGCCGTGGCATCACGATATTGACCAGGAGGGAACTAAGGGGTTGTCGTATTCCCGTATGCGCTCTTCTGCTATTGATCACTGTCGCACACGGTTTTGCTGCTGAGGACTCATGGACGCGACCCAAGCCGGCCTCACTGGCCAATGCGTGTCTTTGGCGCTCTGCTCTCCTCCCGGGTTGGGGGCAGTGGCATGCAGGCAAACCCTGGAAAGGTGCTGCCTACCTTCTTGGCACGGCCGCTTTTGTCTATGGCCACGCCACCGCGTCATCCCGATCTTCTTCGGCCCGCCGGGAGCTCAATCGTTGGTCAATCATCTTTTGGCTTTTTAATCTCGGCGATGCGTACGTTGATGGGTACCTGGCTTCCTTTGACCGGGAAATGGATGAGTTGGACGCCATTGGAAAGGATCTTCTTGATGATCACGCTGCCGAGGCGAGATGGGGAGTTGGCCTTGGTTTTCGGTGGTGAAGGGTTTTCCCTTGACAGACTATTGCCTATACATATCTAATCGCCGAAATTGCTGACCTTCCTCACTGTAGAGGATGGTGTTGTCTCTTCCCCAGTACGGAGGTACTCATGAAGCTTGTCCGAGGTTTCGTTGTGCTCCTTCTATTCACTCTGGTTTTCTCGGCATGTCAATCGAAGTACATGACCAGCGCCAAGGTCTACATGCAGCAGAACAACTGGAAGAATGCCAAGGAACAGCTCCTGCTCGAGGTCGAGCACAATCCCCAGAACGGAGAGGCATATGCCTATCTGGGAGAGGCGTATGAGATGGAGGGGGACTATCTGAAGTCCGGGGAAAACTTCACCAAGGCTAAGGAGCTCGTCACCAAGAAGAAGCTGCTCCAGAAGATCAAAGATACGCAGCTGAGTCTTTCCGGGAAGCACGTGACTCGCGGCACCCAGTTCCATGGGGCTGAGGAGTTTGGCAAGGCGGTGGACGAATACGAGATCGCCACGCAGATTTTTCCGGAGTATCTGCTCGCCCGTCATAATCTAGCCATCGCCCTTCTCAAAGCCGATAGGTACGAAGACGGCAAACGCGCGTGGGGAGATGTTCTGGCATTGAGTGAAGAAGGGGAGAAAGAATGGGAGGAAGCACATAGCCTTCTGTCCAGATTGGCACATCAGGACAGCAACTATACCCTGGCCATGGAGCACAATGATGCGCTCTTGAACGGGGACCCAGAAAATATTGAGTTGCTCTCATTCAAAGCAGCATGTCTGGAGGCCTTGGGCAAGTTCGAGGAAGCACTGGCCATATATGAGATCATCATCAAGTTAGACCCCGGGAATGTTGATGCCTGGTTCAATATGGGGGTCATCCACGACAGGCTCGGGGATACCGCCAAAGCTGAGGAATGCTTCCGCAAGGCCGCCGAAGCAGCGCCGGAAGATAAGGACGCTCAGCATAACCTCGGCATCATGGCCCTGAAGATGGAGAACTGGGAGCTGGCGAAGACGGCGTTCCAGAAAGTCGTCGAGCTTGACGAGAATGATGCGGCTGGATGGCAGAACCTTTCTCTTGCGCTGGTGAAGCTGGGAGATACGAAGGCTGCTCAGGAAGCCTTTGACAAGGCCACCGAGCTCCAGGGAGATGAGTCGTCCGGAGAATAGCCTGCGGATCTCCCTCTCCATGGAGCTATCCCTCTCGCAGTTAGGCGAGGTGGATCGAGAGTTTTTTTCTCGTGCCATCTATGTGAGAGATGGGGTAGAGTCTCCTCGACATCCTCGTTCCGGCGCAGATGCTCTTGTGCTACAAGGGTACTACGGCGCCGGGGCGAGTTTTTGTATGGTCAACGGAATCCTTGCACAGAGTACTCCCCGGTGGAAGCCGAATCAGATGATCTCAATCACCGCTTGGCGCGTAAGCCGCACGATCTGCTGATGAGTGGAGATGTGGCGAATCCGGAGACGAGATTGGCAATGCAGGATAATCTAGACGGAATCGATACGATTACGGGAAGATCCGCGCTCTATATCGACGCGGCAATGGGACTGGCAGGAGATATGTTTGTTGCGGCGTTGCGGGGACTCGGTCTGCCACAACAGGATCTCCAGCGCCTCATGCAGCACGCAGCAGAGCCGCTTGGAGGCGCGAAGGTCGAGTTTGGGACGAAGTACGTGGATGGCGAGGAAGCCCATTCGATTTCGGTTTTTCTCACTGGAGCCCCCCATAGCTTATCCCTGACTTCCGCACGGAAGGGTTTGCACAAGGCATTGACAAGCGGGGGAGTTGTCGGCCCCTATGCGGCATTTGCCCGGAGAGCCTTATCGATCTTGGCGGATGCCGAGGAACGCGCACACCGCGGGTTTGAGCTTGGGGGAGCGCACACCTCGTCTGCGTCAGGTGAGAATCACACCGAGGCCATTGGCCCCGGCCTAGAACCCGGTTCTGAAGCAATCATGGATGCTCACCACCAAGAGATCCATCTTCACGAAGCCCAGGATATCATCATGGACGTTGCCGGTGCTGCGTGGGGGCTGCAGCGATTGGATGTTGACCTCGATGTTGTGTTCTGTCTACGACCAGTTCGTGCAGGGCGAGGGGAAATACGATGCTCTCACGGCGTGCTGGGGGTCCCTGCGCCGGCCACCGCCGCGATCCTGGAGGAATACGAGATACCGTGGACGTCAGGCCCCATGGACTTCGAGCAGCTCACGCCCACCGGGGCGGCTATCCTGGCGGCCCTCAGTCCGGAATTCATCGACAAGACCAGGTGGCCACAGAGTTTTGGCAGAATCGGCATCGGTTTGGGCGCCAAAGTGACCTCGCCGCCAAATGCCCTGAGAGTCTTGTTGACTGAAAAGCCGCACTCGGAGGGTTAGCCCGAAGTTTTGTCTCGAACTTCGTCGGGAGCTTTGTCGAGCCCGAGCCGAGTTTCTACCATGAATGGTCCCGCCGACTGGGTGGGTGGCGGCATTGACCCCAAGTTTCAACGGCGAACCCGTCCATCTAGTGTGCAGAAGGAGAGAGATTCTTCGCTCCTTGCGATCGCTCAGAATGACAGGGGTTTGAGGCAGAAGGATGTGGAAGTGCGTGTCATTCTGAGGGAGCGGAGCGACCGAAGAATCTGCGGGGGGAGGAGGAAATGTAAAATGAGAGATTGGGGAGTTGAGGAATTGAACATCACTTGGACGATCTTCACGACAAGCTCACTGGACCCAACGCCGAAGTGGAAGAGATCAGAAGGTAATACTTGGTAAGGAATATGGGCAGAGGAGGAGAGCTATGAAGGAGGCGCTACTCTATGAGAGGAGATCAGGGGATCGGGTGACGTGCCGCCTCTGTGCACATTCATGTCAGATAGGGGAAGGGAAGACTGGGCGGTGTCTCGTCCGTAAAAACCAGAAGGGCCGGCTCTACTCCCTCGTCTACGGCCGTCTTATTGCCGCCCACACAGACCCCATAGAGAAAAAGCCACTGTATCATATCCAGCCGGGGTCCTCATCATACTCCATTGCCACGGTAGGATGCAATCTCAGATGTACATGGTGTCAGAACTGGGAGATTTCTCAGATGCCCCTGGAGCGCGGAGTGATTCTTGGTGACGAACAGAGCCCGGAACAGACCGTGACAAAGGCTCACTCATCCGGGTGCCGGAGCATAGCCTACACGTATACGGAGCCCACCATATTCTTCGAATATGCCTTGGACACCGCGCGATTGGCGCATGAGGCCGGGTTGAAGAATGTATTCGTCACGAATGGGTACATGAGCTCGGAGGCGCTGGTGTTAATCAGCCCATACCTCGACGCTGCCAATGTGGATCTCAAGGCTTTTCGAGACGAGACATATCAGAAGTATACCGGCGCACGGCTTGCTCCCGTTCTGGAGAGTCTGAGGAAGATGAAAGAGCTGGGAATTTGGATCGAGATTACCACACTGCTCATCCCGGGAATCAACGATGACGATGCTGAGCTCAGAGAGGCAGTGGCATTCATCGTCGGTGAATTAGGCCCCGACACACCATGGCACATCAGTCGCTTTCACCCATCATACCGACTGGGAAAAGGCTCAATAACGCCGAGGGGCGCCATGGAGCGAGCACTGGCCATCGGGCGCGAAGCCGGGCTCCGATACATCTATATGGGGAATATAGGAGGAGAGACCAATACAGTATGCCATCAGTGTGGAGCGCTTCTGATTCGGCGGGACGCGTTTTGGGTACTGAAGAACAACATTGCACCAGGGAGCGTCTGTCCTCAGTGCGGCACGCCGATTGCGGGCGTGGAAATGGTGTCATGAGCAATTCGGGAAAAGGCTTATTCGATTGGTATCGTACATGGCGACGCCTCCACTCCCAAAGACGCCGCTATAGCACCCTGGATCGGAAACCCTTTTTTGTCTTGGCAATCAAGTACCTTCCTCGCGATGATGTGGAGATTGGCATTGATATTGGATCGGGCGAGGGGCTATTCGCTGAGTATGCGCGGCGGAAGCGGGGCTATCGAAATCTGATTCTCCTCGAGGCCAATGAGAGCTCCGTTGCCAAATTGAGAACCAGGTTCAAGCAGGTGCTGCGATACAGGGCGCCCGAGAGGCTGCCCTTTGATGATGGCGCCGTGAGCTATGTTCACTGCAGTCACTTGGTCGAGCATTTGGAAAGCACAACGCTCTACAAGCTGCTGGGGGAGATTGATAGAGTGCTCAAACCCCATGGTTTCTTTGTGCTGAGTGCACCGCTCCTCTGGAGTGAGTTCTACTCCGATCTGAGCCACGTCAGACCGTATAATCCACACATGTTCCTGAGCTATCTCTCACGGAGTTACGGAAGCAGAACCGCAGCGGTGATCTCTGACCGATATTCGCTGGTGGAGATCGTGTATCGATATGCGATTGTCGACCCCGAGGAAGGATGGGGAGCTGCCTCTGGGCTCCTTGATCTCCTGCTGTTTCTTATCAAGCGATTTGTTTATTGGATGGGACTGAGGAAGTATACGAAGAATGGCTTCACCATGATCCTCCGCAAGACTTCTCGTCCCGTCGCGTAACTGTCTTCACGAACTCTCCCCAGACCTCCCCCAGACTTCTGTGATGTTACAGGACAGGTCGGGAAGTGGCTTGCACTTTCGGAACTCATCTTGCAATGACTGGGGCCCCGGGGGGGTCATCGCGGGCACTTCGACTTCGCTTCCTCCGGGGCGTGGGCCCTACGGGCCGGAGGAAGCATAAACTCCGCGCGGCGATCTCGATGGGCGGATGAGATTGCTTCGTCGCAGTGCTCCTCGCAATGACAGGTGGAGGAGCTGGTCATCGCGAGCGGTAGCGCGGCGATCTCAGTTGAGGGGATGAGATTGCTTCGTCGCAGTGCTCCTCGCAATGACTGAGTGTGAGGCGACGGGTCCGGGATCTCTCTACGGGATATTGTATTGCTATCATGAGCCGTAGCATTGGGCCGAGACCGCAAAACGAGGGAATGAAACATCTCGAACTTCTCTCCCTTTCCTATGTCGGGGCCAACCTGTCACGATTTCGGGCATCAAAGAAGGGGACCTGGGCCGGGAGCGGCAATGCCCCCGGCCCAGGAAGGTATCAGTTTACCACCCAGTAGATGAAGTCGACAGGTCCCTCCACCGCAGTGCTCCCCACAATGAATCCCTGACCCATGAGGGGGATGTTTCCCACCGTATCGAGGAACCAAGTCCCTACCGGAGGTCCGTTCGCGGCTGCTGCCGGATATCCTACTACAGAGGGGAAGACCCAGATCAAGCTGGTGTTGGTGATGTTTGGATCGGGAATGAAGACCCAACTGGCCCCGAGTAGAGTTACCGGGCTTGGACCGTTGATCCATGGAACGGGCCCACCAAGAACAATGGACGCTACATTGGCTGGCCCGAGGCCTGGGCTGGGTGTTGTTGGGTTGAGCCCCGGGTTCATGCCTGCAGCAGACAGATGGCCCTGACCGATGATGAGTGCCCAGTCATCCCCTGCGCCCAGCACGCTGGGCAACGCGTCATTGTAGAATTCGCCGCCGGTCGCGCCTGGTCTGGCCGCGTATCCGTAGACGCCGGCGGGTATCGGCATGCCCATGCCGCCGAGTTGCGGCTCTGCCATGCAGGCTATCGCTCCTTCTACGCCGTTGTCAGTGTCCGCTCCGAATACGCCTTCGCGATCGGTACCAAGGGAACCTTGCGCCAGAGTGGACATATGCGACCCCTCGGCACCAACATTACTGGCAGGTCTGGTGATGCCGCCCCGGTCCATGGTTCCGATGCTGCCCTGGGTTGTTCCGCCTGTATTCTCACCTAGGATGACTGGCTGGTCGGCGGTGCTCGCCTTGCCGCGGAACGCAGTGCTGTCCACTATGACGACAAAACCCTGACCGCCGCCCGAAATGGCGAGACCAAGTGATCCCCCAATGTTGTTCCATGTCTCTCCAAGATGATCATGCGGATTGGAGGAGTACCCGCTTCCGTCCACGCCGTCAAGGGTCGCGGCATCGAATGCCCATGGAACGCTGGTGAGCCGGGTCCTGGGGCTTATGATTGTGCTGCCCAAAGTGCTTTGGATGTAGAGACTATCGTTATTGGCAAACATGGTGTCCGGAAGGGCATTGCTCGATCCGAGAACTACATCGAAAACACCATCCTGAACAGTCACGCTCCCATGGGTTTCGGACCAGAGGCTCGTGCCGCCGCTTCCCGAAACATAGATATCAAAGGTGATGGCAACAGTGCTGTCGATAGGGTCGCCATTGGAGTACGTGAGTTGCCCCTGGTAGTTTATCTCCTGCCGCGGGGTGGCATGGGCCACGAGTAGCAAGGAAAAGAGTGCGATAACGACGAGAGATGTTTTCATCGTGTGCTCCTTTCTCCATCTCTATGTACCCCGGCATGGGGTCTATTTGGCTTGAGCAGCGTGCCAGTGCTTGAGAAATCGTGCTCTCCGACGGTGTTGGACGCAGGTCCGGAGCCGCCGGTGCTCCAGGCTCGCACTCGATAAGAGTAGTTGGTTGAGGTGTTTCCAATGCCATTGGTCACCGTCAGGATCGTGTCAGGTGGATTTACCACTGTCCACGGCGCCCCGGTGGCATCGAAGTACGCGAAGCTGTCCCTGAACACTCGATACTCGTCTGCGTACCGATCGCTTGTCCAGGTAAGCAGCGCACTGGTGCTGGTGGTCAGCGCGATGGTGAGCGTATCAATGCTCCCAGGTGTCACTTCGGGCAGAATGGCATACCAGAAGCCCATGTGCTCATTGAACTGCCCGCCGGAGAGGCGGCCAATACCCGAGCCCTGCCCCACGGTTCCATTGAGTCGAAAAACCCCACCTGTTCCTGGCGCTCCGCCCGCGGAAACCACTGAAGTATTCATCTCGAGCGTTTGGGCTGGAGCGGTTTGGGGCCACACTGCCACCAAGAGGACCAGGGCCAAGCCCATGGCGAGCCACAGGCAAGGTTTTCTCGCCATATCACGATACATAGGTGTACCTCCTTTCGTGTCAGCGGAAAACACTCCCCAAGTGCTTATAGGAACAATGTTCATGACGATTCGTCAAGAGTAACGCGCATATGAATCCACAGAATGAACCGGATAGCTCTCTACCAGAAGCCCCTCTCCATGCAGTTGGGCATGAAGGAGGTTCCTTTCGAACCCCTGAGAATATCGAGGAGCCGGGGGCCGATGTCGGGATAGAGGGGGACGGTGTTCAGATTGTCCAGTGGGATCCACTCAACCTCGTCACCTCCCGAGTTCCCGCGTATGATTCGTGGTTTGCCACTGACTGTGCCTGCCTCGAATACGAGATGCAGCGTACGCGGATGGCGCTTGTCGCCAGGGGCGTCGCCTACCAGAAGGAGTTCGCCCGGCTCGATGTGGAGTCCCAACTCGCTCTTCCATGCCCTAGCCAAGGTTTCGAGGATAGGTTCTCCCCTCTGTACGCCGCTCCCCGGAAGGGCAAACACGGCTTTCCCCGAATAGGTGAAGCGAATGGTAAGGATGCTGTTGGACTCCACCGCCACCGCACATACACGTATTCTCATGACGGATCTCACCTCCCGGTTGTGAGCGACAGTGATGAATGATAGGTCCGCCGCGATACGGCAGGACCTCCTTTTCCCTTTGAATAAAGGAGTTCAACACGGCATGTCACCATCGATCCACCAACGGGGATTGGGGATCTCATTGTGGATTGGGTCCGGGACGATCGCCAGAAGTGGTGCACCTGCTCATCCGGCCAATGTGGCAGGAAGGATGTCAGCCTGGCTTGGTAGCGCACCGCGAGAGTGACGAAGGGGCTGCCATTAGCGCAGTTTCGACTGGTACGTCTCTTGCACTGAACAGAAGAGTGGGGCAATCCCCACCGCATGGAGTTTCGAGCTTTCAGAGCTCTTTTTCATAATACCTGGTAGCCAAGAGGGGGATGGACATGGATATGAGTCGATTTACTCAGAAGAGCCAGGAGGCGCTCGCTGATGCCCAGAGAATTGCCGTTGAGTTGGGCCACCAACAGATTGATGTCGAGCACACATTTGCGGCGCTGTTGGCGCAAGAGCAGGGGCTTCTGCCTCGACTTCTGCGCAAGATGGATCGAGATCCTGAGGCGATCCAAAGAGATCTTGCTGTAGAAATGCAAAGGATTCCACGCGTGAGCGGTCCCGGTGTGGCGCCGGGCCAGATCCATATTACACAACGATTAGGCAAGCTTCTTGTCCGGGCTCAGGGGTGGGCCAAGAAGATGAAGGACGAGTATACGAGTGTTGAGCATATCATTGCGGCCAGTTTCGAGGAGGGCAAATCAACACCTCTAGGCAAGGTCCTGGCTGCTCACCAGATTGATCGCGACAAGTTTCTGCACGCGCTCAGTGACGTGCGTGGTCGGCAGCGTGTCACCAGTGCTGATCCTGAGGCCACCTATGAAGCACTGAAGAAGTTCGGGCGGGATCTAGTGGAGGAAGCACGAAATGGCAAGCTCGATCCCATAGTCGGCAGAGATGAGGAGATACGGCGGGTTGTTCGTATTCTCTCCCGGCGGACCAAGAACAACCCCGTGCTCATTGGTGAGCCGGGTGTAGGGAAAACGGCCATCGTGGAAGGCCTCGCGCAGCGAATCGTTCGTGGTGATGTGCCCGAAAGTCTCAAGGACAAGATAGTCTACGCCCTGGACATGGGGTCTCTGGTTGCCGGGGCAAAGTACCGTGGTGAGTTCGAAGAGCGCCTGAAGGCCGTCCTCAAGGAGATTCAGGCATCCGAAGGCAGGATTCTGCTTTTCATCGATGAGCTTCATACCATTGTGGGCGCGGGGCGCGCCGAGGGATCCATGGATGCCGGGAATATGCTCAAGCCTATGCTTGCCAGGGGCGAGCTTCACTGCATCGGGGCCACTACCCTGGACGAGTACAGGAAGCATGTGGAGAAGGATGCGGCGCTGGAGCGCCGGTTCCAGCCGATCCTGGTGGAGGCTCCCTCAGTAGAAGAGACAATTTCGATTCTACGCGGTCTCAAGGAGCGCTTCGAGGTACACCATGGCGTACGGATCCAGGATTCTTCCCTCGTATCTGCGGCAGTTTTGAGCAACCGGTATATATCGGATCGCTTCTTGCCTGACAAAGCCATAGATCTCATCGACGAGGCAACGGCAATGGTTCGTACGGAGATCGACTCCATGCCCGAGGAGCTAGACTCCAAGATGCGCCGAATCATGCAGCTGGAGATCGAGCAGGAGGCCTTGAAGAAGGAGAAGGATAAGGCAAGCAAGGAGCGACTCAGCGCGATCCGGGAGGAGTTGGGTTCACTCAAGGCCGATGCTGATAGTCTGCGACTGCAATGGGAGGCCGAAAAGGAGAGCATTGGCCGGATACGCGAACTCAAGCAGGAGATCGAGACCACACGCAGGGATGTGGAGGAGGCAGAACGGAACTACGACCTGAACAGGGCCGCGGAGCTGAAACATGGCAAGCTTCCTCAACTCGAAGCGAATCTGCGTACCCTAGAACAGGAGCTCACCGAGAAACATAAGGGTGGGCAGCTCCTGAGGGAGGAAGTGACCCCGCAGGAGGTCTCCGAGGTGGTCAGCCGGTGGACCGGAATCCCGGTAACCAAGCTCATGGAGGGGGAGCGAGAGAAGCTATTGAGGCTCCCCGAAGAGCTTCACCAGCGGCTCATTGGTCAGGATGAAGCGGTCAATGCAGTGGCAGATGCGGTCTTGCGTGCCCGGGCGGGTCTCAAGGATCCGAAACGACCCATAGGTTCGTTCATCTTCTTGGGACCAACAGGTGTCGGCAAGACAGAGCTGGCGAGAGCCCTCGCAGAGACACTCTTCGATAGCGAGGACAATATGGTCCGCTTGGACATGTCCGAATACATGGAGAAGCATAGTGTTTCCAGGCTGATTGGCGCTCCGCCGGGTTATGTGGGTTATGATGAGGGTGGCCAGCTCACCGAGGCTGTTCGGCGCCGTCCTTACGCGGTGGTGCTCTTCGATGAGATCGAGAAGGCCCATCCCGACGTGTTTAATGCACTTCTTCAGATCCTTGATGATGGCCGGCTTACCGACAACCAGGGAAAGACCGTGAACTTCAAGAACACGGTAATCATCATGACATCCAACATTGCCAGCCCCCTGCTCCTGGAGGGAGTGAACGCCGCGGGAGAGATCGTTCCGGAGATACGGGAACGTGTCCTGAAAGAACTACGACTGGCATTCCGGCCCGAGTTTCTGAACCGCGTGGACGAGATCGTGCTGTTCAAACCTCTCTCGCTCCATGAGATAGAGCGCATTGTGGACATACAGATGTTCCAGCTCGGTGAGCGGTTGAGAGACCGGGGTGTTTCGATCGAGCTTTTGCCTGGCGCCCGGAGACTCATTGCGGAGCGGGGCTATGATCCAGTCTATGGGGCACGCCCCATGAAGAGATCGATCCAATACCTCCTGGAGACTCCGCTGGCGAGGCAGGTGATTGCAGGAGAGATCGGGGATGGCGATCAAGTGATCGTTGACGAAGCAGATGGAGAGATCGTGTTCCAGGTGACCCGAAGTCAGAAGAGGGCGGTGATGCCGAAGTCGTAGATGAGTTGGTGAGCGAAAGTCGGTGAGAAGTCCGGGCTAGGTTCAAGCCTTGTCGAGCCCGGTTACGATTCCACCGGCAACCACATCATAGCCGCGTTCGAGTACGAACCGCCCCAGTTCAGGCAGGAAGCTATGTTCTTCCACAACCATAGGGTGGGTTGTTTCGAGGAGGAGCTTGCCGACCTCGGTCTCTTCAAGGACCTTTGCATCCTCCTCAATGACTTCCAGGGTCGAGCTATCCAGACGTGTGCTGATTCTCTTGACCCGGCAAGGTGTCTCCTGGGTCGCACATCGAAAGGTCAGCTCCTCTCCGACGAAAAGAGGCGACCTCGCCATCCAGAATACATTTGCCGGAATGGTTGAGTACAGACCAGGAGGGTGTGCTGGATCAGCGAGAACCTGGCCTCTGGAAATGGGAATCTCTGTCGTGAGAGTCAGGCCGCCCGACTCTCCTGTCTGAAGTATGAGAGGTTGTTCCAGAAACCTCTCCAAGGTCGCCACTTTGATTCTGGTCCTTTCCGGGAGCAGAAGAAGCTCCTGGCCGGGCAAGAGAGTCCCTGCCTCAATTTTACCCACCACCACGGATTTCCCCGAAGAGAGGTGATAGTTGTCCTGCACAGGCAAGCGGAGCGGGCGCTCTGCCGGTATCATTGGTTGACATTGGTCGAGGGCTTCCAGGATAGTCGGGCCCACATACCACGGCATGGAGATGGAGTCCTTGGCGATATTGTCGCCCAGGGTGGATGAGATGGGAATCAAGAACACCGATTCGGATCGGATGTTCTTGAGGAACACTTCCAGATCCGCGCTGACTTGCAGAAAACGTTCCTGTGAGAAGTTCACCTTGTCCATCTTGTTCACGGCGACTATGAGTTGGCGAAGCCCAAGGAGGCTGAGCAGGTATGCGTGCCGCGTGGTCTGCTCTCGAACACCTTCCTCTGCATCGACAACCAATAGGGCCGCTTCGGCCTGGCTTGCTCCAGTAATCATGTTTTTCAGGAACTGGCGGTGGCCGGGCGCATCTATGATCACGTAGTCTCGTTTCTCAGATTTGAAGAAGGCCTGTGCCGTATCGATTGTAATCCCCTGATCCCGTTCTTCCTGCAGATGATCCATGAGGAAGGCGAACTCCACCTGGTCATGCCCCAGTTCCTGGGAGATTTCTTGTATTTCCTGCATCTTCTCGCGGGGGAGAGAGCCGGTGTCGAAAAACAGTCGCCCAATCAAGGTGGACTTGCCGTGGTCCACGTGACCGACTATGACGATGCGCAACAATTCCCGAGCCATGATCTACTGTGCGCCGATATCCGGCTTTATCCCCGTCACGGAGGCGTCATCATCACGCCGCACGACGATGACAGTGATATTGTCCTTACCGCCCTTTCGGTTTGCCTCGTTCACCAACGCATCACATGCCTTCTGTGGATCCGGTTGTGCTCTGAGTGTTTTCTCGATCTCCTGATCGTCCATCATCTCCGTAAGACCGTCGGTACAGAGGAGAAGCATCGTATCGAGACGCTTGAGTTCCCGGCAGTCGACCTGAACCGTCTTGTCCACGCCTACTGCCCGAAGCAGTGCGCTTCGGTGAGGATGTTGCTTTGCTTCTTCGGGGGTGATCTTTCCCTCGGCTAAGAGCCGGAAGACCAAGGAGTGATCATCCGTCACCCTCACAAGCCCGGAATGCGTGAGATGATAGGCACGGCTGTCGCCCACGTGAGCCAAGAGAACGCCATCGTTCACGATGATGGCGATAACGATGGTGGTCCCCATCCGATAGAGGGCGGGATCCTTCATTGATCTTTGGAAGATAGCTTCGTTTGCAACTTCTACTGCTTGTCTCAAGTGATCCATGGACACCGAAGGGCCTGCTCGTCTCAGAGAGCCGCTGATCTCCTTGATGGCCATCGCACTTGCCACCTCGCCACCAAGGTGGCCTCCCATCCCATCCGCGATGATGAAGAGACCATCCTTTCTGTCGGCATAGAATGCGTCTTCATTGTGGGATCTGCACTTCCCCACATCGGTTAGGGCTGCCGAGGTCAGTCCGATCATGATGCTCCCATCAACCTTGCCAGCTCGTATGTGCAACGAGCTCGACTCATGGAATATCCGGGCCCGAGGTTACTCTCGGACTTATTTGCAATATACCTTCATACACGTTGCGAATCGTCCCAATAAAGCGGCTCGAATATCGGCTGTCAGCTCATCCCGATCATGACGTGGGGATCAGCTCTATCTCAAAGAGCTTCGGCCAGAGTTTTCCTGTGACGAATAGCCGATCCCTCTTGCGGTCATAGGCGATTCCGTTCAGCACGTCAACACCATCGAATCGATCCTGAGGGTCTAGGAGGCCTCGCAGGTTGATCCATCCAGAGACTCTTCCGGTCTCCGGGGAGATTCGGGCGATGATGTCCGTGGGCCAGACATTGGCGAGGATCCCACCGTGCACGTATTCCAGTTCATTCAATCCTTTCAGGAGCCCGTGCGAATGGGACACTTCAATGCTGCCCATGTTCCGGAAGGTTATTGGATCCAACACGCGCAGTGTGGAGGAGCCATCGCTCATGATGAGCCGACTCCCGTCAGAGGTGATTCCCCATCCCTCGGATGAGTATCGAAACTCGTTGAGCAGATCGAAACTATTCCTGTCATAGATGAGTCCGATGTTCGATCGCCAGGTGAGCTGAATGATTGTGTTCTCGAAGCACGTGATGCCTTCGCCGAAATAACTCGGAGGAAGTATCCTTTCTTCGAGTACGACGCCTGTCTCAAGCTCCACCTTGCGCAATGATGAGTGACCACGAAGTCCGGTTCCCTCATAGAGAAAGCCTTCGGAAAAGGCAAGCCCCTGGGTGAAGGCCTTGGGGTCGTGAGGATAGCTGTTCACCACTCTGAATGTGAAGATCGGAATGCCTTGTGAACTCGATGTAGAAGAAGAACTGTCTGTATGTTCGAGGGTTTTGCCGTCATCTCTCTGAGATCGATGCCATGAGGAGAGCAGGAATGCTCCGATGACCGCTAAAAAACCAAGAAGCAGCAATCTCAACAGTGGATCCTCGCAACATAGAATCTGTCCTGGCAGTCATCACATGTACATAAACATGCTCCGCTCACGCTCTGCGTCAAGTACGGCATAGGCGGCCACGACGGAGCGTGGCCCTCCAGCGGATGAATTCACGGTTGTGATGCGATATCATAACAATCTTCATGATGTTTTGCGGTAATTTCTCAATTGGTCCGTGCATCGAGCCTTCTCCCTCTTTTGCAAAGGGGGATTGAGGGGGATTTTCGCAATAACGCACGGACTAATTGAGAAGTTACAGAAGTTCGGGCTAACCATCATGAAGAATAGCCGAGATGAAAGAGTTGAGCCCCTCTTCGTAGACAGGGCCTGAATCGAGGTATCCGCTGTTGTGTGATCCAGAAATCTCCAGGAACTGTTTCGGGGCAGGTGCGGCATCGAAGAGTCGTTGTCCGTGGGAAAAAGGAATCATTTCATCATCTGGGCTATGCACAATGAGTATGGGGCAGTTGGTCTTTTCTATCCACGTCTTGGTATTGTAATCAAATCTGGAGAGGAGCCGCACGGGGAGATAGGGATACATCTGGGAACCGATATCCCGAACCGACGTGAATGCTGATTCTACGATCAGACCTGCGGCTGCATGGCGATGGGCAAGCCGCGCCGCGATGGCTCCTCCCAACGAACGCCCAAAAAGCACAATGTCAGATGGTGCGTATCCTTCTGTTTGTATGAGGTACTGCCATGCAGCCTCGGCATCCAAGTATGTTCCTTGCTCGGTGGGTTGTCCCTCGCTGAGACCATAGCCACGGTAATCGAAGATGAAGGTGCTGAGGCCCAAACGGTGGAACAAACGAATCGATTCGATACGGTGGGAGATGTTGCCGCCATTGCCATGGCAGAACAAGACTGTGCTGTTGGGATCGCCGGCAGGGATGAACCATCCGAAGAGTTGCACTCCATCAGATGTGGTGAATGATACCGACTGGAAGGCAAGCCCCTCATCGTATGGAGTTGCCACCAGTTCCTTCCTGGGGAAATAGATGAGCCTTGGCTCCAGAATCCGCATGAGCATCAAGAGGCCGCCATAGGCGCCGAGGCCGACGAGAAGGGTGATCTTGATCAAGTTCCACATGGAGTGCCTCGGGAAGAGGGAACACTTGGTCAGTAGTATTGGACGGAATGTCCGTCACGGGTGTGCTGTTGGCAAGAGATGATTAGAAGAGCCATGAGATGGAATAATCTATGATAGCGCCGCAAGCAGGGCGGGGAGCTATATTCCTAGCGTATGGCATTTCGATCCCGAAACATATTGGCGAGTAGCTAAGACGGCGATCACTGAGCGGACATAATTGGGAGGAAATACTTCATGATCTTCGAGCAGATAGATGTTGGTGGAGACAGGAACTTCGCATACCTCTTGGGCGATGAGGAGACGGGGCATGCGGCAGTGATAGATCCATCGTACCGCCCGGAGCTCGTGCTGGACCGGGCGTCAGCGCAGGACTTGACTGTGGTCTATCTTCTCAACACCCACAGTCACTATGATCACTCGAACGGCAACTCCATCATCCTGGCCAGGACCGGAGCAGAGTTTATTGCTGGGCGCTCTGGTAGTATCAAGGATGGCGAAGTGCGTTCTCTCGGCAGCATAGAGATCACATTCATTCTTACCCCTGGCCATACAACTGATAGCATTTGTGTGCTGGCCACGCAACCAGCAATGCCTGGGAAGCTGATTACCGGTGATACGCTATTCGTGGGGAAAGTCGGTGGCACTGGTTACGGAGCCGACGCACGAGCTGAGTACGACTCGCTTCTTCAGAAGCTTCTGGTCTTGCCCGACGAGACGGAGGTTTGGCCAGGCCACGACTATGGAGTGAAGCCAAGTTCGACCATTGGCCACGAGAGGCGCACGAACCCGTTCCTGCTGAGGGAGACTTTCGAGCAATTCGTTGATCTCAAACGAAACTGGATTCAATACAAACGGGAGCACGGGATAGCGTAGGGTTCGCTTGGGATATGAGAATAGGTGACAATCGTGATAGATCTGATGGATTTCCTCCCTTGGTTCAGTTTGTATGATGGAGGGACGTCCGACCGCCGGCGGATCGCGTCCGCTGTATCAGTACCAACGGCGGCCATGACGGAGCATGGCCCTCCAACTATCGCCTGCGATACGTGGAGGAGGCTGATGGAGTCCGCCAGCTGGCGGAATGCACGGATATCGGCGGTTGCAGCCGGAAGCCGGTGAGAAGTCCGGGTCAACCACCCAGGGACCGGATAATGGTGATGTGCCCAACGTCTTCCAGGATTGGATGCCAGGCAATCCTTGTGGCCGATGAACTGATGATATGACCGTTGGAGAGGATTGCCAGGAGCTCATCTCCGAGTTGCACAAAGCGCTCGACCATGTGCAACGGCCATCTGGCTGGAAGCCCCGCGGTGGCCGTATGCCACGACTTGCCTCCGTCAACCGACTCTTCGATACGGCCATTGTGGCTCACGGAGTCTGCCGGCCCGAGCAGAAGGTGATCTGGATCATGGGGGTCAAGCCATACCGCGCGGCAGTAACACCGATAGAGGCATTGCCACGATGCCCCTGCATTATCGGAGCGATAGAGACCACCGCCGGTAGGCGCCAGAACAAGATTTGGCGAGGTGGGATGTACCTCCACGGAATGCACATCTGGATGGATGTTGGAAGTGGCGGGCTGGGCCACAGGCTCGCCCGTGCATCCAGCGACGAGCCCCCAGGTCCTGCCGCTGCTGTCGGATCGAAGCAGTCCACCCACTTCAATGGCCGCGTAGCAACGCGACTCATGGGATGCAAAATCACGGACACACCCGGCATTAGGCGAATATGGAAGATACCACCCCATGCTGTCGCGGATCTCGGGCACCTCGGGGCACTCGTGCCAGCCGATGCCGCGGTCATCGGAAAAGAAAATGCTTGCCGGCTCCGTGCCGGCCAGAATGCGATACGGCTCATGGGGAAGCCGAGTCATCCAGCGGATGCATCGAGTCTTTAGACCCGCGCCGGCGATTCTCCAGGTCACTCCGTGATCAATGGATCTGAAGACACCATCCAGCGTTCCCGCCACGAGGATTCCACCATCAACAACCATACTGGTGACATGATGCCCCAAGAGGCCCAACGCCATCCGGCTGTACTCGTTTTCCGATCGCTTCAATGTCTGTACGCCGTGTGCAGTGGCAACGACAATGAATCTAGTCATTTCATCCTCCGCCGGCAAAATCGCAATCAAGAAGATGCATCCCTTGCGACAAGATATCAACTGTGATCTTGTCAGTGATCATGTGCATGGGGCTAATCAATGGATGGGTTGCTCAAGTCTTGTTCCAAGAAAGGATAAGGATTCTCAATGGGGGAAAACATACCCGATCTCGTCGAGCGGAAGAAGCGGGAGAGGCCGCCCGTTATGCTCCAATCGGAACCGAATGTGTTCCCACAAGGGGTCGCCCACGGGGATTTCTGGTCGCACATCGAAGCCCAAGAATCCGAGTGGGGATTTTCCCAGAACACGCGGATTTAAAAGACCTCTCTTAGGCAGCTCGACAATGGTGATATCCTGGTCTATGGCAATGCCTGCGCGCTCCTTGGCGTGTTGAATTGCGGTATCAAGACCGCCAATGATATCCACCAGACCGTGCTCGTGACCATCCATACCCGTCCATACCCGTCCTTGGGCAACGGCCGCAACCTCCTCAACATCCATCTGGCGACCCTCGGCCACCTTTGCGAGAAAACTATCATACAATGATTTGATTGCTGTCTCGGCTCTCCTCCGCTCGTACTCGTCGAGGTTCCTGTCAGGCAGGCCAAGACTAAGGAACGGGAGCCTGAAACCGAATCCGAGGTCTGCATGATCCCCCGCCTTGACGAGATCGGTTGACATCCCAAGCTCTTGCTTGAGGCCATCGTCATAGAACCACCCACCGATGACCCCAATAGAGCCCGTAATGGTGGTGGGGGCGGCGATAATCTCGTCTCCGTACATGGAGAGCCAGTAGCCGCCCGAAGCAGCGACAAATCCTTGGGAAATGATCACTGGCTTTCTCTTCCTGCATTTCCGTACTGCCTCGGCGATGATATCAGAGGCTAATGCATCGCCGCCGGGTGAATCGACGCGAAGCACGACTGCCTTGATGTCGGGATCCCTTGTTACGCGCTCCACGTCTTTGATCAGTGTGCGTGCATGGATACCCTGATCCATGGCGCAGACCCCAAGGGCATAGATGAGCGCGATCTTCGGATTCTCACCCCATCGATCATCGTGAGGCAGCTGATAGGGAGCGAGATCTCGGCTCGATATCAGTCGTTTCCTTTTCCCTTCGAACCGCGCCACAAGCTTCTCGATGTCATCCCATCGTCCCAGCGTGTCCACAAGCCCCTTCTCCAGGGCATCTGGGGGGAGGAAGAATGTGTGATCGTTCACCCATCCATCGAATTCGGCAGGTGTTATCCTTCGGCTCGAGCAGATACCATCTCTCAGAATATCATAGAAGCCATCTGTCAGCTCCTGGAGCTGTTCCCTGTCGCCGTCGGACATCTGATCCCGCGAGAATGATTCAAGAGCGGATTTATACTTGAATAGGCGCCACTCATCCAAGCCAATGCCGAGTTTCTTCAGTGTGCCCTTTACATAGGTTCGCCCAAGCACCACTCCCTTCAAGAATACACTGCCCACGGGGTCAAGCACCAGGCAATCAGCGACCGAAGCGAGGTAGTAGCTCCATTCCTTGAGATTGTCGCCATAGATCACCACATGCTTGCCGGATGACCGGAAATCCATGAGCTTGTCGCGGATTTCCCATATCATGGAGGGGCTCCCCTTTATGCCGGAGATATTGATGGCAATTCCAGCCACGGAATCGTCTCTCTTTGCGGCATCGATATCGGCTAATGTTCGCGCAAGCGTCACGCCGGTGTCGAAGAATCGATAGCGCTGATATTTGATTATCCCGAATAGATTGAGCTTCAGATAGTCCCTGTTCTTCTTCAGATCTCGCAGAAGCGTTCGATCCGCTGCGCCGATCCGGACGCTATACATAGTGTGGCTGAGGTTCCCCCCGGACTCGTAGCGGGATTGGGAGGATACACCGCCATTTCCGAAGCTCAACTGCGCGCCAAGAGAGTAGCGCTCATCGTCGAAATGACGTCCATAGAAGCGCACGCCCGGCAGGGCCTCGACTATGGTGCCCACACTCCAGGCGCCCTGGTCGAGCTTCTCATAATCTTGCAGCGCGAAATCGCCGAACAGGGTGACCAGCTCATTGCCCAGAGGCCGGAGTGCGAGATCGGCGAAGCCTTCACGACGGCCGCCCTTGGTGGCCATCGTTCCTGCCAGCCCCAGGGATACGAATCGATTGGGACGGATTAGGGTACCGAATGTGAATGACTGCGGCCTCTCCAAGACATGAGTATCGCCGGAAGACCAGCCATAGCTCAATCCCAGGCTCAAGGACTCATCCCCAATGGAGATTGAATGCCGATAGTTGGTGACCGTGATGTTGTTGTTCACCTTATGGTGAATCATGCCAAACCCAAGGTGAGGACTCCCGCAAAACAACCCCCATCGCTTGATATCATCGAGACTCTGGTGGTTGTCCCGGAAGGTGAACATCATGTCGGGCTGATGCAGGGAGCTGAGCATTGCGGGGTTGAGATATCCATAGAGCCCGAATCTCAGTGCCCCCGGGGACACAAGGGACATATCGCTCTGGGAGTAATAGGTGGGGAGACCGGACTGGCCGAAGGTCTGGGCGGCTACAATGATCAAAAGAAGAGCCACTGTTCTGATTCTACGCGTGTGTTTCATATCACTGCCTTATGATTGCTGGAATTGGTGGTGCAAGACTTCCGGTTGATCAGGATTCCTGTGGTCAGCTCTTAGGCGATACAGCCATTCATACCCCCATGTGGTGATTTTCGGTTCGCGGGGCCATTGATGCGTGGCCAAGAAGCTCATCGATGCTCAGATAGGTCACTTGACGGACATACTCCGACTCGTAGGCGCACACGGCCATCCTGTAGGTTTCTTCGATGACATATTGCCGGAAGTAGACTGGTAGAGACCGCGGGTTCTGGGCCATGCATGCTGCACCGTCGTTGATTTCAATCGTGAAGGATGACAGAGGAGTCGAAATACCTGTTCCGAGAAGCTTTGCGTAGCTCTCTTTCAGCGTCCAGAGTTTGTAGAAGAACGAGTCTCGTTCCTTTTCGGGTCGAGCCCTTAGCGCAGCGTATTCGTGCTCAGAAAAGAATCGTCTTGCCACGTCGAGTTTCGGAGGCCCTATCTTCTCGATGTCGATGCCCACCGGCGAGCGGGAAAGCGCACTCACGATCCATTCTCCAGAGTGGGATATGCTGAAGTGGAGATCATTCAAACCGTGGAGTGAGGGTTTGCCGTGGGGGCCGAGTTCGAAGGCGATTTCCCCGGCAGGGATCTTTAATTTCTCGCTGATGATCCTGCGTACCATTACCTCTCCGAGAAGAGAACGCTGCGCATCCATGAGCTTGCGAAATTTCAGAATCCGCGTCTGACGATTCGGTGGAAGGATCGACAATAGGTCATCGTGGATTTCCCGGTACTGATCGTCTCCTATTGTTTTTACCGCGTAGACTTCAACCATATGACACCTGCCGGTCGCGTGAAGCAACTCTAATCACTCGTCTCGATTTTTCTCCACCATGCCAATGATGCCTGAAAGAAGCACAATTGTGGTCAGGAAGCAGGCGCCTACACCGATGGACAAGGCCCCACCTAGTTGTGCAAATCCCCGCCACACTGAAAAGAGAAGCGCTCCAAAGGCGAGCATGGTGGTCAGCGACGTGAGCAAGATGGCCTTGCCAGTGCTGGCGAAGATCAACTTGACCTTTCCTTCTCCTTCTACGGCCCACCGATGGATGATATGTACCCCATCATCGATGCCGATTCCGAGGATCATGGGTAGGCCCATCACATTGACCACCGTGAGTTGCATCCCCACTAACTTCATGATACCTATCATCCATACCGCACCAATGGCAAGGGGAATGGCGGCGATGAGGGCATAACCGGGCCGCCGAAAGTCCAACCAGAGGAGAAGGAAGACAATAACCAGTGTGAGCAGGGCTGAGTTGCGACCATCGCGACCAATGATCTCGATAAGTGCATGAAACACCGGGGGAAAACCGGTTGCCTTGTCGCTCACCCGTTCCAAATCATTTGCAAAGCGTTCCAAGAACTCAGCTCGTTGCCATATGCTGGCTTCAGGGAATACAGTGATCAAGAAGTGCGAGCGATCCTTGTTGCTGTATCGATCGAGTATGGACACAGGGAGATCTTCAAGGCTGAGGGGATCGGTAGAGCACATCCTGAGAACTGATTCCTTGAAGTACGAAGCGTATTGGGCTTGGAAATCGGACAGAGCCATCATGACCGAATCGGAGTTCCCTCTCAGCAGGTAGAGCAGTTCATCGATGATAAGAGTGGATGGCGACTGTTCGGGATCGCCTACGATCTCCTTGCATTTATTATCTACTTTGTCCTGGCCGCCAAGGAAGGCCATGTCTTGCATTTCCATGACATTCAGCTTCAGTCGTCGAATCTCATCCCAGAGGATTGGTAGCTCGTCGCTCCGAAGCGCCGTGCGAACAGGGGCGGAGGTCATGGTCATCTTGATTTCCTCAAGATAGGGCACTCTTTCTTGCTGTTGTTCGGGGGAGGGGAGGTAGATCGAGATATCCTCCGTGGTGGCGACTGAACCGATCTCACGGTACTTCCTGGCAACTTCTCGGGATTCGTTCACATCATCAGCGAGAACCAGGGCATAGTCCATACTCAGGTCGAATTTCTCCAGAACCGTATCCTGCAAGGCTATTGAGGTCAACCCCTTGGCCTCGATGTTCATGTAGTTCTGGTCAAAGGTTATATGTACGCCGAACCACAAGAGAAGAGCAGTGACAATGACAGATGCTGCAATGGTGAAGGCATAACCTCGGCTCAGCGCTTGGGCAATGCGGCCAAGAAAGCCAAAGGAGATGTCATGTCGGACGGCTGGTCCGGTCTTCTGTTCTTTCCGGCGCTTGGAGTCGAGCTTGCGTTCGCGCAGCACGAGCAGTGAAGGCAAGAATAGGAATGTGGCTGCGAGAATTGCCAACAGACCGGCGCCAGTCACGAGTCCCATTTCCTTCATACCGCGCGAGCTGCTGATGGTCATGGTGAGGAACGCACATGCCGTGGTAAGGGCGCCGGTGAGAATACCTCTGCCGCTTTTCAGGAAGGTTTCCCGCGTGGCTTCGGAAATGGGTTTGCCTGTCGCGCGATTTTCCGTAAATCCGGAGATGAGGTGAATGGAGAAATCAACACCAAGACCAAGAAGGACTACGGCGAACATGGAGGTCATTATATTGAGCTGCCCCACCACCACAGCCGCCACGCCCGTGGCCCATATCGTGCCGACCACGAGGTTCAGGATTGCCAACATGGGCGCTATCCACATTCTGAAAGAAATCATCAAGAGGATCAGGATGGCTGCCAATGCAATGACACTGGTGTAGCCCAAGCTCTTTTCCGCGTAGACCATTTCATCGTGGCACAAAGGAATCATACCTGTCAGGCCCGACTCGACGCCCGGGAAATCTTCAAGCACGTCATCGACAATGGTCTGAATTGTCTTGGTCCCTGAAACCAGCCGATCGATGTCGAATACCGTGAAGTTGGGGATGACATTCAGGATGAGTGTGTTCTTGTCATACGAGAGGAAGTAGGATTCTCCGAAAAGGAGTCTGTCCACGGCGTCATGGGCTTCATCTTCTGTAATCGATTCACCCTTGAGGTACCGGTTCAAAAGAATGACCCAGTTCTCGATGCCGTCAAGGAAGCCGACGGCCTGGTCCTCCTTTTCCCTGGTGGAGATCGATTCCGAACTGCCTACATATTCTTTCTCCAAGCTATTGTTGATATTGTAGAGCAAGCCCGCCAGATTCGGGTCGGTGAACACCTCCTTCATGTTCTTCAGGTCCTTTGCCTTCAAAAGCATCAGGCCGTGATCACGGAGGAAGTCGGTCTCCATCTTGTAGTCGATGCGCTGCACCAACTCCTTGTCGATCTGACCGCGAAGTGATTCGATCTGCGCAGCCAGGGTCGAGATCTTGGCCTCGTTGCCTCCCTTCTCGCGCAGATCTCTCATCTTGTTCTCAAGCCTTGTCATCTGCTTGTTGATTCGCACGTTCCTGGTTGTGTCCTTTGCCGACATGATTCTGGGCACTATCGTTTCAGTGAACTCCTTGATCCGTTTCTCCTCGCCTTGAACCACTACCACAATGCTGGAGGCGGTGACGAATTCCTTGAGCACTTTGTTGTACGCGATGGTGTGCTTGTTGCCTGATGGCAAGAGATCGGACCACCGCATGGTCTGCGTGAGCCGTGTGGACAGGCCGCCGAACAGAAGAGTAAGCGCAGAAACGATGATTATCATGCGCCAAGGGGAATCAGTATGCCATCTAGCCAAGCGCTTCAGCATCGCGTCTCGCATATTGTCTCAACCTCCAGTTCGATCACATTGAGTCCGGATCAAGTGGTTCTCATTACTTCGCGTAACTTCACAATAGGTCCGTGCATCCAGCTTTCTCCCCCTTTTGCAAAGGGGGATTGAGGGGGATTTCTCCAATATCGCACGGACTCATAAGAAGTTATTACTGCGCGAGACAAAACAAGTGCCATTCTGAGCGATGAAAAGAAGCGAAGAATCTCTCTTCGTCCCCACATTTCCCATTTCTTCATCTCCCATCATTCCATTAGCACAAGTGCGCAGCAAATCCTGAGTTGCGTTGCAGTGCCTAGAAATAGATCCTAATCCGAATCTGTCCACCGCTGCCAAGATTACTGGCGTAGGCTTTTCCTTCATTCCCAAGATAGTAGCTGAGACAAAGATGGAGCTCCGTGTCTTCAAAAGGGCTATAGTCCACCGTGGGAACCAAGGCCAGACTCCCGTCAGATAAACATGTAATGGTAGAAAGCCCCATATTGATCAGATCAGTGACCGGACGCCGTACGCACGCATAGAGCTGATCTCTACTCACGGTTTTCTGTTCCGCGGAGAAAAGTCGCATCCAGTCATTCAGCGTGTACTGTTCGTAATCAGTCTTGCCCCGAGTGTTCCGGCAGTACTCACACATGATATAGGTCTGGGAATCGAAGGTATAGTCACTCCCAATGACCATTTCGTAGTAATCCTTGCTCCTCTCCATATTGTTGTAGGCATATTCGCTCCAGATGCCGATGCCCAGCAGTTCTCCAACCATAGAAACCCCCAAGAGATGCCGTTTTTCTGATGAGAGTGCAAAGTACTGACTCGTGGAATCGAGTTGAGTGAAATCGTGCAGCATCCAGTTCTTCTCGATACCAAGAAGAGAATAGTCGAAACGAGAAATCTTTCCCTTGAGAGAGATCATCTTATCCGAGTTCTTCCATTCGCCACCGACCACATAAAGGGCAGTGGCCCCGTAGGTCGATCGCAGAGGAAGATCTACTCTGATGGCATTGTGGCCTGGTTGTTCATAGGTTGGATCCAGTAGATCCTTCATATTGAACACATCAACAGGATTCGAGGCGTATCCGGCGCCAAAGGAGAGCTGCTGCTTCCCTATGGTGAGGTCAGCATATCTGAACGCCAACCGGACATAGGCATTATCCAAGAAGATCCGATCATCAAAAGGAAAGACATAGAGCTCTTTCATCTCCAGCGGCACCGCATCGGCAACAATCGAAGGCAGATATTCCAGCATATTCCATGTCGTCTTGCCATGGTAGGTGATCCAATCGACATTCGCACCGAAGGAAACGTTCTCGCTAATTTCTCTCTCAAGATCTACGCGTAGCTTATTGGAGTGCAATTGAACGAAGGAGCTATTGATGCATGTTCCCATGACCTGTGACTCAAAGTAGCCAAATAGATCATCAATCTGTCCAGAAGCAGATCCGAGCCAATTGGAAACAATAAGCAGAGCAATCAGTGGCTTTTTCATCTCCTCAATGCCCTTTCGGTGAACATCGAGTTCTCCAATGCTACATTGTATTTGATCTCAGTGAATTCCACGCTGGTCTGTGTATTGTCACGTTTGTCGTACATAACCATCCTCATAGCAGTTGGGATTCCATCGATTGTCTGGATGTCGCTTTGAATCAGCCGTTTCAGGACTTCTTGAGTGTTATCCTCCTTGTAATAGTCGATGACAATTGGTACGAAATCCTCGCTGTCAACCCAAATGATCATGCGGGAATATGCAGAGTCGCTATCCTTTTTCTTTGTCAGCTCAACTTTGTAACAATCGTGACCCTCGATTCTCTCATCTTGAAGGCGTTTGGAGGTAAAATCTTGAACAAAGGCGTCACATGAACCCATGTCTTCGTACGAGAAATCGCTGCCTTCCATCTTCTGTTTCTTGGCGTGCGTGGCGAGCTTGCGCACTCGCTGGGTTCGGGGGAAGAACATCCAGATATCATCCGCATAGTTGAGCATAAGCGTGGCCTGCCCCCTGACTCGCCTGGGAGCAAGGTAACGGAGCAAGTTCTCTTCGCCTCCGTTCTTGCTCCACGACTCATACTCGAATACCCGCTCCTGGCCCGAAGTCGTTTGAATCGTCATCTTCATCTTCCCATAGCAGGTGTCTGGATTGAGAAGATCATTGACCTTGGCGATGATTTGATCGCCGCTCAAGTTTTGACCCCAAAGGGAAGAAGATATCGAGAGAAGAAAGAGCACTATGCTAGATTTCATCACAATCAATCTCCCGCGTGGTCGACACTGAATCCATGACCGACAGATCGGTCAAGTTGAACATCAAGATATCTTGACATAGACGACAGCCGAGGAAACCAACATCCCATATCATTTGCGCGACTTCGCGTGGAAGTGAAGCCGGCCATTCCGACCGTGTAGACAGGTGATAAATCCTTACACGACCGCACATATGTCGCGCCACTCTCATTCTGTGTGACCATAGGGAGCGAAGAATCTCTCTCATTTCACCCGAGATGACAGACCGAGCGCAAGGCCTTATGCAACGCATTCCACAACGCACAACCCACCATCGATTTTACGAATCCGCCAGCCGGTGGATAGAGTCGGCACTACAAAACGCCTAGTATCGTGTTTCAGAGGTTCTGTACCTGTTTCCGGAAATTCTACATCCTTCACAGCAGCCGGCAATGTCACCCACCCGCGCCCGTGTCGCAGAATCCGGAGATGTCTCATCATCTCCTAATACCGTCTCATTTTGAATTGCCAAAACAGAGGACAAAAC
>JAUXFG010000046.1 GCA_030620115.1 Candidatus Fermentibacterota bacterium | reverse complement strand
TCAAGAGCCAAAATGCATTGTCTAGTAATGGGTTACTACATCACAAAACAGAGTGGTATGATTCCCAGCCGCGATAAGTTCCCCTCAAGAATGGTAGTTTATTTTTGTGCCTTCACTAAGCACGCGTATCGAAGAGGTGGAGCACGCAATGTTGTGGCTCGATCGGCTTCTGACACCTTGCTTTGAATTCGGAGAGAATTTCGTCCCCGATGCTGACGCATACCGGGTACATATTCGTGAAAAGGGGCACACATTCCTGGAAGAAGACGCCATCTATCACCAAGGACTGAGCGACGCCTTTGCGCTGGCTGTTGACGGAGACGTAGAACAGGGAGACATCCTCGCCCAGAAGGCCGAGGCCGTGCTCCTGCAACGGGTTGTCATCCCCTTCAATCGGCTCTTCGGACAGAACAAGCGGCCCCATCGTTTGGGAGGCTACACTCAGGCCGCTCTTCAGGAGTTCGAATCCTACCTGGCTCAGGAGCGGCATTTCTCCCGTCTCGATCCGCACATCGCAGATCGTCAGCTTGCCCACGCGCGCGAGATTTTCAGAAGGGTTTTGAGACAGCTCGATCGGGTTTCGAAGAACAGTCGCGATAGGTGGTTCCAATCATACCTTTTCTGGCTTTATCAGTCACGACTGGTCTGGCTTCCGCTGAACTATGGTCTTCGCTCCGAGCAGTATGACACGCAGGAAGAATGGGATCGGGTCATGGAGCAATTGACCCGAAAGCGGTTCACCCACACGAATGATATCAGATATCTGGTCAACGAGCAGTTTCATACCGAACTCAAGAGAATGATCAAAGAGACCGAAGTATACCACATTCTTTGGCTTCATGATTTCCGTGGGCGACACGGGAAGGGAAGAACAGATATCATAGGGTGGGATCTTGTGGTTGACGGGTACATCCCCGCACTCATTCAGGCCATTCTGGATATGGATGCGGGGTGCCGAAACACCTTTCCGCAGTTCATGATCTTCCTTGATGAGCTGTACTACCAGGAGAACCGATCGAGGCAGATAATCACCTTTCTTGAGAACATCGGGAACCATAAAGAAATCGAATTGCAGGACAAGCGTGTTCAAGGCCGTGTTCGTGTCGCGCAGCGCCATCTCCTTTCCCTGGCGCAGAATTCGTCTGCGCTTGCATCGTTGGATAGAGATGAACTTCGTGATCTTCTCAAAGTCCACGTAAGCGTTACGAACCCCCATGACCCGGCATTTACTGCTGATGCCACCATTCGGGATCATCGGAAAATCACCTTTCGTGATGTTTTCGAACGTGATCCGGGGCTCGGTGAAGCGATCTTCACGGGAAAGGGGGTGGGTGAGCACTACAGCGGCTCCGGGTGGGAGGATCGAAGCATTCTGGTACGCGGGGCCCGCTCTGCTCGACCTCAAGGTCGAGGCTCAGAGACTCCTCAAAAGCCAGGGTTTTCGTGCGTTTGAACTGCCTCCCTATCTCAAGGGGGATCCGTTTCCCGCCGATTACGACAATCAGTGTCGTCAGCTTCTTGATCGGGGTTGGAACAGCAGCGTACTGCTCGTCATGAATGACACGGGATATGGCAAGAAGGAATGTACCGTGCTCAAGGCGGCCGTCTACAATCTCGCCGCGCCCGGCAGCGTTCTCTTTTCCTATGATTCTCTGTGGATCAGTGAGTTCTGGGCCGGGATGCTGATCAGCGCAGCGCTTCGGGGCGTGAAGGTCTACACTATTGCGCCGACGCCAGACCATGCACCGAGCAGTGCGAAAGCCACACTTGTTCTCATGCGGGAGACGCAGGATCAGCTTTTCCGCGCTCGTGAGTACTTCGAGACAGACATCGGGGCAGCGGGAGGATCCCTACGTACAGGGTTCTATGCACTGGAACCCGGCGTATCGGATCCCCGCGGCAGGATCGAGGCATTTCTTGATGGCATTGAACGGAATCAGTTCGTTCTGAAGGAGTTCCCGATACACGATGTCATGGTGGAGGCACTTCGTGGCCTGAAAGATCGAACGGTGGTGTCATCAGGGGACACGATGTGCGAAATGCCCCCGCAGATTCAGTGTGACCATAAGCCTTTCTTGCACTTGAAGGCCCAGTACTACACGACGAAAGAGGTCTTTGAAGCACTGAGCATGAACGAGTGGGCGACAGTCGCTCAGGAATACCACCATATTCGTGACAGGCAGATCCGCGGCTGCCCAACCCCATCAATCTGCCCTGATATCCTGCGATTGCTCCCATTGGGCCACCACCCCGACTGCCGAGCGGTGAATGGACAGCTCGATTCCGCAGCCGACGTTTCCACGAACCCCTGGATTCAATCGTGGCTCATTGGTTCCCAGAATCAGGACCGCCGCGGAATGCTGCTGGACGGTGAAGTGATGGCGGCGATTTCCGGATTCAACGGATTGATTTCACTCCCCGATTTCCTGTTCCTGCTTTTTACGGCCACATGGCCGGAGACACACGATGAGTTCGCCCGGTCTTTTCCTGAAGTGGAGGAGTGGGGTATTTTGAAGCGTGTTTTTCGTTTCATAAGGGATCAAATTTGACCCTTAGCCCGGACTTCTCACCGGCTTTCGAAGCGAAGCCGCCGAGATGGTTCTGAATGCGAGGCTTGCGACTGAAGACCCCGCAGGCGTATCCTCTGCGATACGTCGAGGAGGCTGAGGGAGCCGGGCTCGATCGGTGTGGATGAAATATGACTGGAGGGCTGCAATGGTTGTGGTCGGACTATCGGATGTTCACGGAGATGCTTCATCCGTATCTCGAACGCTTGGGGGGATCGATCACGTCGATCTGGTCGTGTTTGCTGGGGATTTGACCCATTTCGGCGGCGAAAATGAGGCGGCGCGCGTTGTTGACACGGCGAAGACAACGTGCGAACGAATCCTGGCCGTATCAGGGAACTGTGATTATCCTGGCGTTGAGGACTATCTCATTCGTGCCGGTCTGAGCCTGCATCGCCGTTGTGTCCTCGCAGGCGGGTACGCGTTTGTCGGAATCAGCGGATCACTTCCGTGTCCCGGAACGACACCCAATGAATCTTCCGAAGCGGAGTTCCGGCGATGGCTGAACGAGGCGGCCGCAGGAGTACCTGAAGGAGTGCCCATGATTCTCGTCGCTCATCAGCCTCCGAGGGATACGGTCAATGATATGCTGCACGGTGGGTTGCACGTGGGAAGCAAGGCTATTCGCGCGTTCATTGAAGAGCATCAACCCGTGGCCTGTCTGACTGCCCATATTCATGAGGCAACGGGCATTGACACGATCGGCGAGACGAAGATTGTGAACCCGGGCCCGGTGCGGGGTGGAAAGTATGCGTACTTCGATCTCAGCAACGAGACGAAGATCGTTGAGATCAGGCGGGCGTGAATCTTCAATCGAGAATCGTGAATTTCGGATTTTGGATTGCGGATTCCGGGATACATAGCCCGCATTTCTCACCAGCCATCTGCCGCAACGTCGCATTTGGCCCTGCCTGCTGCGTTACGCTCCTTCGGACTCCTCGATCCGCCAGCTGGCGGACAGGGGATACGCCTCCGGGCTTCTCCACGGCGGAGCCAGGCTACCCCGGACTTCTCACCAACTCTCGGCTGCAACCGCCGATATGGCGTTGCCTGCTTCGTTAGGCTCCGTCGGCCTCCTCGACGTATCGCAGAGGATACGCCTGCGGGGTGCTTGGTCGCAAGCCTCGCGTTCAGAAGCATCTCAACCGTTTCGCTTCGAAAGCCGGTGAGAAGTCCGGGCTACGCCCTGGCAGAGCCGGGGTCCTCAGTCGCAAGCCTTGCAGCCACAGCGAACTACACCGCTTCGCGACGAAAGCCGGGGAGAAGTACGGGCCATAATAAATCCCCACTAAATCCATGGATTTACTAGAGATTTATCGGACAACGATTCTGGCCTCCGGGCGATATAGGGCCTCGCTCAAATGGAGCTTCTCTGATGACTGTCATGATCCTTTCGGTCAAGCAGGCATAGGATGGCGGAAGGCAAAGATCCCGACTAAGGGTTCGCGGATAGGATGGAACTTGCTCGCTATGTTCAGCGGGTATGGCCACTTGTCGAACCCGCGAGCAGCATATACTTTGGGATATGACGAACGATGCTGCGGCCCAAGGCCTTCCCGTGCGATGTGAGACAGCTTAGCTCATCTTGAGCAGATAGCTCCGTGGCTTAACTCTTGCGTTGTGTGTGAAATCAGAGGAGGAATCATTCATGTTTGAATTGCTAAAGTCACTGTTCAGGACACCTCAACCATCTGGCCCGCCACAGCAACTGGCGACCTTCACCATCTCGAATCCCACCATCACTCAAGGGGTGATCGTTCCGGAGGGAGATATTTGGCGTGTGGACTGTGCGGAGAAGCAGACGATTCGCCTTTTTGAGGTGCCAGAGCCTGGCGTCGAACAGTGCATGTTGACCTATCGGGCACGACTGAAGACAGAAGATCTCCAGAGACGAGCCTATCTCGAGATGTGGTGCCGAATACCAGGGCGGGGAGAGTTCTTCTCGAAAGGCATTCACAACGCCGTCAAAGGGACAACCGACTGGGCGTCATACGAGATTCCTTTCTATCTGAAGAAAGGTCAGAAGCCCGATCTCTTGAAGCTCAATCTTGTGGTTGAAGGAAGCGGCAAGCTATGGATCAAGGATGTGCAGATTCTCCAAACTCCTCTGGGATAGGCAGTAATAGAGGAGTTGCATCGCTATGTGGCCAAGAACAATTGTACTGATTCTCATTCTGCTTGCTGCATGCATTGCTGGTGTCATCATCTACGGCACATTACGTTGGCAGGCCAAGACCAAAGACCTTCGCGCTAGGATGGAGGCTGCGCGCCAGCCGATCAAACCCGTAACCTACAACACGCGCGAGATTGAGAGTCTGCCGGTACCGGTGCAACGCTACTTTCGGGCGGTGCTGAAGGACGGGCAGCCAATCATTGCCGTGGCGCGGTTCTCGCACAAGGGACAGTTCCGGATGAAAGAGTCCGAGGATCGCTGGACTCCTCTTTTCTCCAATCAGATCGCCACAACCCGACCTGCTGGTTTCGTTTGGGACGCGCGCATACGCATGGCGCCCGGAATAACTGCCTTTGTCCACGATGCCTATGTGGCGGGGGAGGGGATACTGCACGCAGAAGCACTTGGCCTTTTTACTGTCGCGGACGTGCGCGGCACGCCCGCGGCCGCCCAAGGAGAACTGCTGCGCTACTTTGCCGAAGCGGCTTGGTATCCGATGGCTTTGTTGCCCAGCCAAGGCGTGCGCTGGGAAGCGATGGATGACTCTACGGCGAGAGCCACACTCACGGACGGCGTAACAACTGTTTCGCTTGAGTTTCGTTTTGATTCCGAGGGGCTGATCACTTCATTGAGTGCCGCGTCGCGCTACCATGGAGATGTAGATGGCGTGCCCGAGTTCGCGCCGTGGCAAGGGCGGTTCTGGGCCTGGGAAGTTCGAGACGGCATACGGATTCCGTTGGAGGGCGAGGTGGCGTGGCAATTGCCGGAGGGATTTTTGCCGTACTGGCGTGGGCGCATCACAGAGATTGGCTATGAGTTCGCGCAGAAATAACTTCACATCTTGACATCCCATCTTTATCTCGCACCCAAAGCTTTGGGCGCGGGACTACGCCTCCCGTCTACGCCAAGGCTTTGCCGTGGCAAGCCGGTGGGCACGGTCCGCCAGCTGGCGGGTGCCCCCACATGGGGGAGACCAATTCTGCAGCACATCAGTGCGCAATAACGGCGAAATTCATTTCTGCGTGAACCCTTAACCCGGACTTCTCACCGGCTTTCGTCGCGAAGCGGCGAAGGCGGCTGCGGCTGCGAGGCTTCTGCTAATCCATGGTCTTCGCAATCTTCTTGAAGCAGACTGTGATTGCATTCATCAGGTTCTGCGTCTGCTCGTCAGGGAGATACCTCAGCCAGTTGCTGATCGCTTCCTGCAGTGCCGCCAACACATCAGGTGGGCACTCTCCCTCCTCAATCTGATAATCCACGCAACTGAGTATTGAGAGCATCTTGCGTCGCATCTCGAAGGGAATGCGAGCGGATTCCAGAATGCTCTCCAGTTCTTGAATTGCGGCTACTCCGATCTGATTGTATTTCATCATGTCTTGTACCTATCCTTGGTTCCGAAGATCATCGAAAGAAAGGCAACCCCCCTCTTTCCGAGTTGTAGAATCGTAGAGGTCAGCCTACGCTTGGCCCGGACTTCACACCAACCGTCTTCTACAACGACTGATCCGGAACTCCCTGCTTTCCGCCAGCTGGCGGAAAGAGGATACGCCTTCGACCGGCCTTGGCCGCAGGTCTTGCAGGCAATACCATCTCAGCCGTTTCGCGACGAAGGCTGGCGAGAAGTCCGGGCTAGGAGAGAAGCGTGGCCGGAGTCTGAACGCTGGACCCCTGAATGCATGCCCTTCCTGGAGAAGAAAACAGAATCCACAGCGACTCCCTTGTCCCGTCATGGGTTGCCCAGAAGCGACAATCTTCTTGTTCGCCGGTATTCCTTGCCAAATTCGGCTCTGCAGAGATAGATCCCTGACGCTACAGGCTTGCCGTGAGCATTGTTTCCATGCCAAGCGACTATGTGCGGGCCGGCGGGTTGATCCTCTTCCACGAGGGTGCACACTCTTTGGCCAAGCATATCAAAAATGCGAAGACTGACGTTGGTTTCTTTGGGTAGTGTGTAGGCAATCATGGTCGACGAACAAAAGGGGTTCGGCCAAGCATCGCCTATCGAGTAGGTGAGAGATTCAGGCAACGGAAGACTTGTCCCACTTTCTGCCGCGGTGAGCTCGAGACCTGTTACCGAATGCGCAGGAAAGGTGTATAGAAAGGTCTGACTGATGCCGCTCAGCGGTGATTCCTCGATGACGATGTTGTCATGTGGCGGTTCATGGTTGTTGCTGAGCACATCGTGGCCGTTTATTGTCCTCACAACCGCTTCGGATTCTATCTCTCCACCAGTCATGATGATCTTTGTCTCAATGTCGTTCAGACTCCTGTTGACGACATTGAGGTAGATTCTTTCATCTTTTCTCGTAACCGATACATCAAGGAATGGAACCGAAGCCATGGCCGGTATCTCATTGACGTGGGGTGAGCTGTAGGTGGAACAGACAACGCCGCAGCTCACCGGTACCGCGCCGCTGTAGTTTGAGTACAGAGAGAGTACGTGGGCTGCCGGAGTCGCGTAGAAAGCGAAAGGTTCATCATTCCCCATGCAGGCCAAAATTTCCACGAATGTCGATCGATTGGCGAGATCAAGGATATCGGTCTCTCGCTGAAACAGATTCAGCATCCCCGCCACAAACAGCCCTACCTCCAGTGTTTCGTTGTGATGCTCCAGTGGATAGAAATCGTTCCACCATTCCGTGATGGCAATCCTCACATTCTCCTGAGTCAATGAGTGGATTCTCTGCTCCAGCATCTCGAGGAGAGCGCCGAAATGCAGTGGGGCAGCCACTACGGCTTGGTATATCTCCTGATCGGAGTACTCCGAAACATTCCATGGAATACAGTAGTGAACTGAGACATAATCCATTACATCCCCGGCAAGCGTCAGGATCGTGTCAGTCCATGCTCTGCTGAAGGCACCGTTGGCGATGACCTTTATGCTGGGATCAACAGCCTTCATGCTGTTGGCGAAATGCCTGAACCGGGCCGCGTATTCCGTGGCGGAAGTATGACCGATTTCCCAGTCACCGTATTGCTCATTCCCGATCTCCCAGAAGGTGATGTTGTATGGCTCCGGATGGCCGTTCTGAGCTCTGAATCCGCCATATTCAGTGGCGATATCGCCATTCGCGTACTCCACCCAGGAGGCGGCTTCTGTCGGGCTGCCGCTTCCGAAGTTTACCGTTATCTGCGGCTCCATGTCGACATCGCGGCAGAACTGCACGAACTCGTCTGTCCCGAAATCCATCCGCTGGTAGTTGCCCCAGTGATTGTCCCAATTCGTAGGCCGCTGATCTACGTCTCCGACGCCATCCTCCCAATGGCTTGCATCGCCGTCAGCGAAACAACCTCCGGGATACCGCATGATGCCGGGATTCATGGTTTCGATCAGCTCGAAATACTCCGTTCGGACACCGTTATGTGCATCTTGGGAAATCAAGGAGACATCGTCTATCCAGATCGTTCCCTCTTCGCAGAAAGTGATGGCAAATGTCCCTCGATATCGCTCTGTCGAAGCAGTCATGGCAGCGCTGTACTTACTCCAGGAGTCTCCAATGTCACAAAAAGTGACTGAATCGATGACGACCCATTCGGATGGGCGATCAATCAACCAGACAGTGACACTACTATCTATCTCGGAGCCCTTCATATGCAGGCAAAGGTCGTATGTCTGGCCGGGTTTGATGATAATCGGCGACTGGACTATTCCACTGAACCCGTCGGTGAATGAGGAGATATCTATCCTCTGGGAATAGCTGCCGCGCCTGTTGTATCTTGCCGTGTCAAGTAGACATTCGGAAGTATTCGTTCCCCTGGTTATTGATTCCCACTTCTTCGCGAAACCGGTGTCGCCGGGGTCGGGAGCTTCAAATCCCCGGTAGTCGATTTCTTGTGCCCAGAGGCCGTATTGATGGTTTATGACACTGCCCAGGAATTCCACGAACCCGCCGTATATGTATGGTTTGATGGTTGTCTCTGATGTTGCCCCGAGATCAACGGTGATCTCAGCCTCAATATTCTCAGCTCGGGCTTGGAAAAGACCGGTGGCAGGAAGGAGCATCAGCACCATGGCACACATGGGCAATTTCAAGGGACTATGGCCTATCATTCCATTTCCTTCAAGGCTCGCGCAGAAACAACTTCACCTTTTGATCCCGCAGGAGCCTTTATGTCCAGCACAGGGGTCCCGTTGATGGCATCCAGGCCGGTGACAAACAGGGTCAGACCCTCGATTCTTAGCAATTCTACATCTGTCACCGCGATCCTGGATAGCCTGTCAGGGGAATGGGAGGCAAAGATACCGACTTCCTTTAGGTCGATCCTCCTTCGGAATCTTGATCGGGGTGGTTTTCCTTTATGGAAGTAATAGACGATTGTCAGGTACTCCTCTTCCTCCAGTTTGTACATAAAGGGCTTTTGCGAGGGAAGAAGCTCTATGCGGGACTCTTCCCTGGGATCGCCGACTAGCCCGAATTCCTGATCCGATTCTCGACCTAGGTTATTCCTGACAATACCGATGGGATAGATCTCAAAAGGCTCGAGATCGCCGTACATGCATTTCGAGCAAAATGAGGACTTGTCTATATAGAGAATCTTGCTCGATTCCGATAACTGCTTGCACTGACTGCACTGTATCTTACCCTCACTCATGGGGGCATCCCTCCTGACCTAACCGGCACTTCTCATCCCGCGTCCGCCGTGGGACCGCTTCGCTTCCAAAGCTGGTAAGAAGTCCGGGTTAGTCAACGGAGAATGACTCTCGGGGTCTTCTACTTCCATCAATGCTTGACTGTGCCTTACCGGCCCAGTATATGGCACCAACACGATTTCCCCGGCACGTCTCGAATAGACCCAATCCGCGCAGGGATCTCCGTGTTGTGAGGATCCATCAGTGCTGAAGGGAAAATTCTTGTCAGCAATCTTTTTTAGCTGTCCGATGTGTTGTATCTGTTTCACCGGGAGTGTTCTCCCGAAACCCGAGGGGATATGTCTATGCACCGAATACTTTCTTTCCTCGTCGTCTGTGGTCTATGGCTCAATGCCGGAGCTCATCTGGTTACCGTTGATGGGAATCCCGTTGATTGGCCCATGATCTCACCGGCACAGGTAAATCTCGGTCATATCTGCCGGAATGCCACATCAAACGGTGAATATGTCTGGAAGGACATGCCGGGGGACGAACGAACCAATTTCGCCTCGCCCGATACGCGAGTGGATCTGGTGGAATTCCGCGTCACCGCCGATCAAACGAATCTCTACTTCATGGCCAGGATGACCGATATCGATCTTGCTGAGGGCGACGGCGCGCCGATGGTTCAGGTGGCCATCGATCTGGATCGTACCTCAGGCAGCGGCACCGAGTGGTTCGGTGGATTCGGCAACACACAGGTTGATCCCAACGCGGAATGGGAGTATCTGGCCATCACTCGGTTCGGCAGCGGCAATCCCAATGTGATACTCTGGCAGACCGGGTGGATTGGTCCCTCCTTCGTAGGCGTCGAGGCAATCGACATCAATACGGAAACCATCGAATTCGCCGTGCCGTGGAACGCCATGGAGGTTTTGGCATTCCCCCAGTGGGTTCGTTTCACCGTCGCCACTTTTCGGGCCAATCCGAGCGATGATGCATGGGACACGGGTGTGTCGAATGCACTTGATGCAGTGACCAATTATGGAGATCCGGGCAGCACGCACAATACATGGACCGAAGTCAGCGATGGGGTAATCAACTACTACTTCGATGTATGGTTCGATCCCGATGCTGAACCCTTCCCGCCGGTGCTCGTGGTCGGGGCGCTACCCGATCCAAATCCTCCATACCCAGAGCCGGCCAATGAGTTCGTGCGTTTTTTTAACGCAACTCCGGGACCCGTCGATCTCAGCTTCTATAAGATCGGTGATGAAGAATCAATCGGAGCCGGAGAAGGCATGCATCAGTTTCCCTCTGGGGCTTCCATCAACCCGGCCACCGTGCAGATTCTCGGCAATGACTCCACCGCCATTGCAACCAACTACGGCATTACCGTTGATTACGATCTTTCGGATATGACCCAATACCTGACCTGGGCAACTGGAAACATCAACCTCTCCAACGGCGGTGATCACGTGATGATCCTCGACGGTTCAGATACCGTCGAGGATGTCGTCATCTACGGATCGGCATCCTATGATGGCGTTGCAGCCATCGCCGCGCCGTCGGCCAGCACGGAAATCGTCCGGACTCCTTATACTCAAGACACCAACGACTGCAGCGTTGACTTCACCACCGTTTACGTCCCGGTGGAACTCGTCTCCTTCAGCGCTAGTGCAGGGGAAAAGGTGGTAGAATTGCAGTGGGAGACGGCATCTGAAGAAGAGAACCTCGGGTTCAACATTTATCGCGCCGAATCGGATCAGATGGATCGAACACAAATCAATGCCGAGCTGATTTCGGGATTCGGGACCACGCTTGAACCGCGGTCGTACCGTTATATCGACGACTCGGTTGCCCCGGGCGGCTCCTATCTCTACTGGCTCGAGCAGGTGGACTACAGCGGCTCCTCGGAGCTCTTCGGCCCCGTGAGCGTCGAGGTGCCGATGACTTTGCCCACGGCTCTGGATCTGTCGGTCTCACCGATGCCCGTCATCGATGGGCAGGCGGCCATTCGACTCGCTGTTCCAGCTGAAGGATTCGTTTCCATGGAGCTGTACGATCTCAACGGGCGAATCGTCGGAGCCATTTGGAAGGGTGAGGTGAAAGCCGGTATCGTCACTGTTGAATGGAATGCACGAGATCTCGCACCGGGCGCGTACATGCTTCGCGCCGCCACTCCGGTAGGGACGCTCGCTTCACCATTCATTCTCCGGTAGGCAATCAACAGACAATCCCAGCGGGCTGCCGTCTTTCGATGGCAGCCCGTTTTCTATGGGACAATACCGTATTCTTCAATTCGCATGCAGGGTCTGACCAGCGAGGGTGTTGTGAATCAAGGGAAATTCCCCGACAAGGACATCCCATCAATGCTTGACTGTGTCTCATCGTCCGGGTATAGTCTCGTCATCATGAGTTCTCCAGCATGTCTCGAACAGACCCAGCCGCATGCAGATGCTCCCGATGTCCGGCCTCAAGCGTATTTCTCTAAACATGTCAGATAGAAGGCTGATCCTTCTGACAGGCAGCGAGGGCTTCTTCGGCCAGACCCGGAAGCCCTGGGTCAGCATGAACGTTGAGAAAATGCAGGCAATGCTCGAAGAGCACGGGTTTCGTGTTGAGAGATACGCGTTCCATGTCATCGCCAACCACGAACGAAGTATTACTGACTCGCTCATCTTCTATTCCTTCAGTCAGAAACCAAACAGACGAAGGTACATAACCGACCTCATTCGTTACCTGGATGATGGCACGAACACCCTCATCCCTTCGTACGACCTGTTGCTGTGTCACGAGAACAAGGGTTTCCAGGAGCTGTACAAGAGGAAGATCAACCTTGGCGGCCTCAGGACGTACTACCTGACCAGGAAGGAGGAGCTCCAACACTGTGACATAGGGTTTCCCGTGGTCTTCAAGACGCGGGAAGGGTCAAACGCCAAAGGCGTGTTCCTGGCCAGGAATCAGAGGGAACTGCTGCGACTGATCGAGCGGAACACGCCTCAGCGCTTGCTCACGATGATTGACCTGCTCAGAAGGAAGTACTTCCGAAGGAGGAAGCACTACAAGGAATACCCGGACTACAGCAATAGAACTGACTACCACCAGTACCGAGACTACGTACGGAATGACGCCAGTTTCCTCTTGCAGGAGTTCGTGCCCGATCTGCAGTTCGATTACCGCGTTCTCGTGTTGTACGACAAGTACTATGTCACCAAACGGCACATCCCGGAGGGTGATTTCCGGGCCAGCGGAGCCAAGAGATTCGACTTCGACTTCGAGCCCGATCCGTCCCTCTTGGACTTCGTCAGAGACATATACCACAAGTTCGACACGCCCTTCCTATCTGTGGACATCGGTGCTCACGAAAGCAGCTACTACCTGTTCGAGTTCCAGGCGCTGCACTTCGGCCTCAACGTCTTTGTGAAATCGAACGGGTACTACGTGCATCGGAACGGCCGCTGGGATTTCGTCGAGGCCACCCCTGACATCGAGACGGAGCTCGCCATCGCCCTGGCCCGGTACGTCAGCGCTCGCCGGGGTGAATCTGGCGGTTGAGATGATCGTCTCGTACCACGTGTTCAAGTATCCCTACAGATGGATCCGGCGCATGGCACACCTGCTTGGGCACAGTCCCGAGGTGGTGGTGTACTGTGCGGACCCTCTGGACTACATCGTTCTGAAACCCGTCTTGAGGCACTTGCCGGCGATCCCTTTCGTGACGAAGAACCGGCAAACGGCAGCATTCCTGAAGAAACAAGGGATCAACCCACAGCGGATGCCGTCGTTTCCGAAAGCCGTCATCATGTGCAGACACGCCACGCACAGGTTTCCCGACGATAGAATAGTGAAGATCGGGTTTCGTCACGGGCCTTATCACTTCAAGGCCTTTGCGAAAGCACACTACTACAACTCGTTCGACGTCTATTTCATGAGCAGTCAGCGAGAACTGGAAGAGGCGAGGGCAAGAGGGATAACGTCGGCTCAGGCAATCGGCTTTCCGAAATTGGATCCCGCCTTCGATGGCACGTACAGCAAAGAGACCCTGGATGCGTTTCGTCGGGAGGCGAACGTCGATCCCGCAAAAAGCACGGTGATGTTCACCGCGACGTGGGATAGGTCCGGGATGTCGGCAATCGAGATGTGGATAGATGAGCTCGATTCACTCGCCGAGCACTACAACGTCCTGGTCACCGTCCACCCTTGGATGTCGAGGAAATACATCGTGAAACTGAGAAAGCTGCAGGCCGCGCATTTCATAAGGCACCCCAACGTAGTCCCATTCCTGCTGATTTCCGATGTCCTGGTGGGCGACACCAGTTCGATCATTGCCGAATTCTGTGCGTTGGACAAGCCGATCATAAACTTCAAGACGCCGGAGAGCGAGCGCACCGTACCCGAAGTCTCGCGGCTGTTGCGGGACATCAGTATGCAGCTTGAGGCCGCCGCCGAACTGAGAGAAGCCATTGAGAGGAGCCTCAGCGATCCCCGCGCAAAAAGCGAACAGCGCCGGAAGGCCAACGCGATAATGTTCGATGCGCTGGATGGTCGGGCCGGCCAACGCGCGGCGGTAGCCATACGGGAGCTGGTCCCCTCGTTGCGCGACGAAGGCTGGTGAAGAAGTCCGGGTTAGGGCGAGGATTCTTCATGAGGAAGGTCACATGCTCGCTCCCAATGGAATGCGTAGACCCTGAACATGCCCTTGCTGCTGCTCATCACGGGTACGAGGAACGGGGGGATGCCGGCTTCTACAAGCTCTCCGTTGCATACCTGCCAATGTGCGCCTAATGCAGGGATGAGTCTCACCTGGTCTGGGCAGACCACGAGATGGGTTGCTTGGTAGGCCTTGGCGACGCTCCAGATCTCCTCCAGGGTGCCATAGGGCATCATGACTGTGGGGAGATCGTAGAGGTATAGGTATTTCTCTATGATGGGGAAGTCCATGAGCACGGTCTTTTTGCCGGCCTCCTCCTGCAGCCAAAACACCACTTGTTGGGCCTCATCATGGATGGCCTTGTCCGAACGCCCCAGGGTATGTGCAAGCGGCCTGATCAGCGGGAAGAGCAGCACGCACGAGGCAAAGAGGAGAACGTAAATCTTGCCGCTTTTTGGAAGCGGGCTGACCCATGTTGTCCATGCCGCCTTGAGGCCTACGGCCGCGCCAATAAGAATGAATGCGTAGAATGGCAGGAAATATCGGTGCGTACCGTGGGCATGCCACGACAAGGACAGGAAGTGGAGGAGAAGGGCGAGGCCGAAGAAGCGCAGCAGCCAGCTCATCTTGCTCTTGGAAAAGCCCCATGCGGCGAGGAGCATGGGGATTGTGAGTGCACCACGCGCGAATGGTTCGTCCTTGAAGATGTTGCCGAGGAAAAAGCCCTCCAAACAGAGATAGGCGCCCTTGATCCATCTTCCTATGATATGCCAGAGCGAATGGGTGGAGATATACTCGAGAGCATTGGGGGCGGTCGGCCTTACCGAGAAGACCTGCCAGAATTCATCATTCCACAGGAAGTATGCATTGTCCGTATGAAACGGGTTGCCGAATGCCCTTATGTTTCTCACCAACCAAGGCGACGAGAAGAGGAGAAAAAGAAGTACGACACCTCGCACATGGCGCAACTCCTTCTTCCACACGCAGAGCCCGACATACGAGACCAGAAACAAGAGACCGTTCGCCCTGGTCAAGTACATCAAGGCCAGCAGCAACGCAGGCACGAATGGTGAGCCTCCCGGGCGTTCGTGAGGCTTGGAAGCCAGCCATACGCCCAGGGAAAGCACAAAGACAAGGAAGAGGATCTGGTCTTCGATCTGGGCTGTGAAGTAGATCTGCAGTGGATCCAATGCCGCAAACCACGCTGCCAACGATCCCGCCACAGGGCCGCCGAGGAGAGATGCCAGCAAGAAGGACAAGAGAATTGCCACCAGACCGAACAGAAGCGGAATGGATTGAGCTGCCCTGAATGAGGGGCCGGCCATGGCGCGAACTCCGGTCTCAAGAACCGGAAGGAGGGGTTGCCGATTCCCTTCCGGTTGGCCAAATTCCCGGGCTGGTCCATAGAATGTCCAGATTCGTTGTGTGGTGTACCCTCTGCCTGAGAGAAGGTTCTTCGCCACATCGAGAACAGCGGCTCCATTGTCGCCCCATGGTGCATTGACCTGGAACATCATCACAAGCCGAAGGATGATGCCCACCATCAATGGGAAACGAACCCCGGGGGCCGAGAATCGTCTGATCGACATGAAGAAGCTCCTTGTGCGGCGCCGAGAGTTTCTGATGATCACTCAAGAATGGGTGCAAGTATGAAAGGTATCAAGTCTCTTCTTCTCCGTCTTGTCTATGTAGTGCTCTTTCTTCTCCTGCTCAATTACGCTGCGGACAGCCTTCTCGTGTCGAAGTGGCTGGCTACGCCCGTGTTGACCCTGGAGTCCGGCAGGAGCACTGCCACATGGCCACTTCGCATGGATCCGGTCTTGGGTTGGGCGCTTGCGCCGCCACCGGAGGCGGCCTGGGCCATGAGCAAGGAATTCGAGATGATAGGCTCTGGAGTGGGCGCGCGGTGGCTCCCCGCCGCGTTGGACATGGGTCCACCCCTGAAGCTTCTGATCCTTGGTGATGAATCCACCTTCGGTCCCGGCATCCCCCTGGACAACACCTATGCAGGTTGGATCAAGCGAGCTACCGAACGAGCAATGTCGGAAAGGACTGTGGCGGTGGGGAATGCCGCGGTTCCCGGGTATGATGCCCTCCAGATGTATCTGCTTTTCAGGAAGCTTCTTGTCCTCAAGCCACATCTCGCGTTGTTCTGTTTTTCCGGCGGCCAGCTCCTGCGGGCAGGGGATTCTGAGGATCTCAAAAGACCATATGGGCTCGACCGTGCGCTCAGGAAGGAGCTGTTCTACCGGCCAGGGCTCACTCAGGCCATATACCTTGGACTCGGAAGAATCACGGGTGGACGCGAGGTCAGGGGGGTCGAATGGGAAGTCTCGCGAGGCCGGGTACGTGATGACAGCCTCGAGGAGTTCCAGAAAGTGATCGAAAGGATCATCGGCACCGCTCATGATGCGAGAATCACACTGGCGCTGACGAGTCTCAGCCTTCCCGAGAGCCACCGATCCGTTTTGGAACGGCTGTGCCGCAGGGAAGATGTGGCCTACTTCGACGGTGATATGGCCCTTGTGTCACGCTTGAGCGAGCTGCGTGGGGAGGAAGAGGATCAAGAGCGGAAAATCGTCGACCAGAGGACTTCGAAGGAGGTGGAGAAAATGCGCGCTGAGGCAGGGGAAAACAAGGCGTTCGCATGGTGGGTAAAAGGATATCTCCGACCTGCGGTGGAGCCGGTGTTTGCCAGCCGCTACTTCTTTGACAGCAGACTCCTTCCCTCCACCCTGGGCCATAGAATCCTAGGTGCTGCAGCCGCTGAGATGATAGACGAGCAGGATCTCTTTTCCTGGCGACATCGAGTTCTGAAATGAATTTGCCGGTTGGCAACCGGCTGGCAAGGAATTCTCTGCTCACCATCATAAGCAAGGGGATCGAGGCCGGCGGTTCCTTCGCGGCGACATTCATCGTTGCACGATATCTGGGTCGCTCCGGCTACGGTCTCTATGCGGAGATCGTATCCACGATCATGCTCCTATGGCCGCTGGTGGATATGGGTCTTGATCAACTCATGGTCAGAGAACTCGTTTCCGGAAGGGAGCGAGCCGGGACACTCCTTGGCACCAGCGCAGTGGTACGACTTCTTGCTGCCCTCTGTGCCACTGCTTTTCTGGCCATTTGGCTCATGATCTCCCATGCATCGGGACACTATGTCCTCGCCGCGGCCATCGTGGCTGCCAACATCCTTTTTTTGAGACAGGCGAGTAATCTCATCTGTAGAGCGATGTTTCTCGGTCTCGAACGGGTTGAACGCGACATAGCCGCCACTGCAGTGGGGCAATGCATTCGGGTGAGTGGTCTTCTTGTGGTCTCCAGAGCCGACCTGGGCTTTCATGCCATACTCATCGTGCCCGTAGTGGCAGAGGCAGTCCAGATTTCGCTTGGGCTTCTGCTTGCCCGCAATTACCTGGGGAATCTTCACCTCATGGCTCGTCGCATCTTGGCGCTATGCCTTTTGAGAGAAGGCTGGCCACTCCTTGTCCGCCTAGTCCTGGTGACCGCGTATTTCCACGTGGACAACGTACTACTAGGAAGATTGCTTTCCTCTGAGGAGCTTGGCCTCTTTGCGGCGCCATTCAGAATTGTTGTTGGGCTCATAGTGGCGGTGGTGCCCGCAATGTGGGCGTTCCTTCCGAGTCTGACACGACGCGGAGCAGAGGGCGCGAATATCATGAGTCGGGCCGCTCTTATCGCGGCATCCGTATCAGTCGTATTGGGGTTTGGTTTGGCAGTGCCCGCCGAGGCATTGATAACCGGCACGCTGGGGCACGGTTTCTCCTGCCCGACCTCGGTAATAATACTCAGACTTCTCGCCCTACTGCCCGCCTTACACGCCCTGTCATACCTCATGGAGCTTGAGCTCTTGGCATCGGGTCGACAGCAACTCGCATTATGGGGAGCGGGCCCCGCGCTCGTCATCAAGATCGGGCTTGATTTGGCCCTTTGGGCAAGCCTTGGGCCCGTGGTCGGAGCGGTAAGCAGCTTGGCTGCTGATGTGGTGCGTATCACTCTGCTTTCGCAGTGGGCCGGCAAGGGATGGCTGCCGAGATCCCTCGTACCAGTAGTGCTGCTTGCCGCCACGGTGGTTTTTCTTCTGGTGCACGGGAGATAGCCTGTGGCTGGATCTGGCGGTACGATTATCATTGCGCCGAACTGGCTTGGCGATTTGGTGATGGCGCTTCCCGCTCTGAAGATCATGCGAGCTGGGCTGCCCGCGCCGTTTTGTGTCATAGTGCGCCCAGGCCTTGTTGATCTCGCTTCGCTAGGCGATGGTGAGCTCGTGGTGACCACAGGAAAAGGCCTCCAGGACACTTGGCGCATGATGCGATGGCTTTGGCATTTCAGACCGGACGTGGCCGTGTCATTCCCAAGAAGCTCGAGGGCGGCCGCCATGGTGGCAGTGTCCAGAGCCCGCATCCGGGTTGGGCGAAAAGGTCGGGAGGGGGAATGGGCGTATAACAGATTGGTTCAGGGGCGTGTGAAGGCTCGGCACATGGCTCGGGAGTATCTCAACCTCGCCGCCGCTCTTGGCCTTGAGGGCGCCATGGAGCTACCCGCCATGGATCATGTGGCTGGAGAGATTCCCGCGGCAGTGCAAGAGAATATCGACAACACGGTTGTCCTTGCTCCGGGAGCGCGCTATGGCCCTGCGAAGCAATGGCCCGCGGATTCCTTTGCTGCCTTGGCTCGAGAATTGGTGCGTCGCTTCTCGCTTCGGGTCGCTCTTGTGGGGGGGGCTCCTGAACGTCCATTGCTGGCTCAGATTGCTGCCGCGGCGAGGTCCGACGTGGTGAATCTTGCCGGGGAGACGACCCTGCCTGAGCTCTTGTCTATGCTGCGGCGGTGTGCGCTTTTTGTGGGCAATGATTCAGGAGTCGCACACGTGGCAGCCTAGGCCGGTGCACGGGTGGTCGTCATTTTCGGCTCAACCAATCCTGCGTGGACCCGCCCCTTGGGTTCCCGGGTGTGCGTCATATACAAGGGTCTTTCCTGCAGCCCTTGTCTTGAGAGGCGTTGCCCCCTGGGGCATACCAATTGCCTGAAGGAGATTACTGTGGAGCATGTGCTGGAGGCATGTGTGAGGGAGGGAACCTGAAAAGATGGCGACGACAGAGGCACTGAAGCTTTCCGCTATAACCCGAACTTCTCACCAATCCCGCGTCGGCCGCGGGACTGCAACGATTGATCTGGCACTCCCTGCTTCGTTACGCTCGGTCGACCGGCCTCGGCGTATCGCAGAGGATACGCTTTCGACCGACTTTGGTCGCAGGCCTTGCAGGCAATACCATCTCAACCGTTTCGCGACGAAGGCTGGTGAGAAGTCCGGGCTAGCCGGATTGAGACGGCCTGCCGGTCCGTTGGTACTTGTGGTCATGGACGGGGTTGGTCTCGGCACACCTGACGAGGGAAATGCCGTGCATCTCGCACGTACCGGAACACTTGATGGCCTGATTTCACGTTTTCCACATATCAGACTCCGTGCCCATGGAAAAGCCGTGGGGCTGCCGAAAGAGAAGGACATGGGCAACTCGGAAGTGGGGCATAATGCATTGGGGGCAGGCAGAGTCTTTGACCAGGGAGCCAAGCTCGTCAATATGGCGCTGAATTCAGGCACTGCGTGGCAATCGTCCGTATGGAAAGGGATTGTTGCCCGATGTCTCGCCGGCGGGACGTTTCACCTCATAGGCTTGCTCTCAGACGGAAATGTGCACAGCCATATGGACCATATCATTGCGCTTCTGGATCGAGCGCACGAGGAGGGTATTGCCAGGGTCAGACTGCATATCCTCTTAGATGGGCGAGATGTGCCTGAGACCAGTGCATTGCAGTATGTGCGCTCACTGGAGAAGAAGCTGAGATCACTCAGCTCGGAGGGGAACGCAGACTACCGGATAGCCAGCGGAGGCGGCCGCATGGTCACCACCATGGATAGGTATGAGGCGGATTGGCGCATCGTTGCGCGTGGCTGGAAGGCTCATGTGCGTGGAGAAGGAAGAGCCTTCGACACAGCCGAGGCTGCCATTGAGACCTATCGAGTGGAAGAACCCGGCATCAGTGACCAGTTCCTCCCCCCATTCGTGGTCACCGAAGGGGGGAAGCCCGTGGGGCAGATCGTGGATGGCGATGCGGTGCTCTTCTTCAATTTCCGAGGCGATCGTGCCATTGAGATCAGCAGGGCATTTGAAGAAGCGACATTCGACAAATTCCCTCGCGGGCGGAGGCCGGATGTCCTGTATGCCGGGATGATGGAGTATGACGGTGATCTTCATATTCCCAAGCAGTACCTGGTTTCTCCGCCGGCAATCGACCGAACGATGACCCAGTACCTTGTTGGCGCAGGTGTTCGTCAGCTTGCTATTGCGGAGACCCAGAAATTTGGGCATATCACCTATTTCTGGAACGGCAATCGAAGCGGGAAGTTCGACGAGAATCTTGAGACCTATGTGGAAATCCCTTCGGACCGGGTGCCGTTTGAGCAGCGGCCCTGGATGAAGGCGGCCGAGGTGACCGATGAAGTCATCCGTGGTATTCGGGGGGGTTCCTATCCATTCATACGAGTCAATTATGCCAATGGAGACATGGTGGGTCACACCGGGATTCTAGATGCCGCCATCCTTGCCGTGGAAGCGGTTGATCTATGTGTGCGCAGGGTATGGAACGAGATACGGAAGGCGGAAGGCGTTCTGATTATTACGGCTGACCATGGGAATGCTGACGAGATGTTCCAAAAGGACAAGAAGGGGAGATTTATGCGGAATGCCGCGGGAGAGCCGCTTCCCTTGACCAGCCATACCTTGAACCCTGTACTGTTTTTGATGGCTGATGAGCGCGAGAATCCCGGATACGCCCTGCGACAGGTGGAGGGCGCGGGTCTGTCCAATGTTGCTGCAACAGTACTGAACCTGTTGGGGTATGAGAAACCAGAGGATTATGATGAGAGTTTGATCTGTGGGATGGGGTGATGGGTTCGGAGGTTCATGGTTCAGATGACGGAGGAAGGATTCAGAGAGATCCTTCGCTCCTTGGAGTCGCTCAGAATGACAGTGGTAGTGTGCGGAAGTAGGTGGCACCGCGTGTCATTCTGAGGGAGCGAAGCGACCGAAGAATCTGGGTGGGGGGAGGAGAGAAGGAAGGGTTCAGGGTTGAGAGTACAGGTGGAAGAACAGGCCGTATGAGTTATGTACTCTCAAACAAGGGTTGAGAGAGGAGAATACCGTGAGATGGCTTATGCTGCTGGTTCTGCTCGTGCTCTGCGATTGTGGGAATGCGACAGAGGTGCGTCCCTCTGTCTTGGCCGGAAGCTGGTACCCGTCGGATCCTGAAGAGCTCCGAGTGCTGGTGACTCAGTACATTGAGACCGCGGGTGCCGCGCCGGACAGCTCCTTGCTGGCACTCATTTCACCCCACGCCGGTTATGCCTATTCGGGGCCCACTGCCGGAGAAGGATTTGCTCGTCTTCCGGAAGGCAAGTTCAGCAGGGTTGTCATCCTGGCGCCGAGCCACCATGTGCGGTTGTCCGGGGCTTCCATAGGGTTGTTTGACTTCTACGAGACGCCATTAGGGAGGATTCCCGTGGATCGTCAGGCGTGCGAGAAGCTCCTCGAGAACCCCCTCTTCTCCACGGTACGGCGCGCCCATTTGCAGGAGCATTCAATCGAAATCGAACTCCCGTTTCTCCAGGTTGTCATGAAGGATTTCAGCATTGTACCTGTGCTGATTGGTGACATCTCAAGAGAGCAACGGGCGGAACTCGCTGCTGTATTGGCTCCACTGTATGATACCCACACGCTTCTCATCGCCAGCAGCGACTTTACGCATTATGGGAGCCGGTTCAACTATGTGCCGTTTCAGGCATCATCGGTGGAAGATCTCAGAGCGAAGTTGCAAGAGCTCGACTTCGAGGCTGCTGACTTGATATCTCAGCGAGACCTCGAGGGCTTCGATGATTTCCTGGAGCGAACCAAAGACACGATTTGTGGGAGGAATGCCATTGGGGTTCTCTTGGAGCTCCTGCCGCATGACGCCGTGGGCGCCAAGTTCTCCTACCATACGTCTCTCGATCGCGCGCCCGACACGCGGAACTCCGTCAGTTACCTCTCCATTGGTTTCTCTTCATCTCACATGAAAGGATCCTTTCCCATGGAAGCACCGACTTCTTTTCTCTCCGAGAACGACCAAAGGGCTCTTGTGAGGTTGGCGCGGGATGTGGTGTTTTGCCGGCTGGAGGGTCGTGCAGCACCAGATATGGACGAGTTTGCGGCCCAGATGAGCGATGATGTCCAGAAGAACGTCGGCGTTTTTGTCACGCTGACAATCAATGGACATCTAAGGGGATGCATTGGCTATATCGAGGGTTTGAAACCCATGATTCGGGCGGTGGCGGATAACGCCCTTTCCGCCGCTTTCCGGGATCCTCGTTTCCCGCCTGTTTCGCTTTCCGAGTGGGATGATTTGTGCTTCAAGCTGAGTGTGCTCACTCCCCTGGAAGAGGTGCAGGATATCAGCGAGATCGAGGTGGGGCGGCATGGGCTCGTGCTCTTGGCTGAGGGAAGGAGGGGGGTATTCCTCCCCGAGGTTCCTGTGGAGCAAGGATGGGATCTGGAGACGTATCTCCGGGAGCTGGGTCGCAAGGCTGGCCTTGACAGGGATGCGTGGAAGCGGGCGCAGCTTCAGAAGTTCGAGTCCATTGTCTTTGGAGATGAGCTGCTCTCGGAGGATTAAGCTTGAGGGCAAAAAAGGTTTAACCATGCACGAATGGGGTGTGGCTTTTGAATAGGCGTTCATTCCTGCAAGCGTTGGCCGGTGCGCCGGCGCTTCTCCATTGCCGAAGCACGGCAGCGGATGTCGGTCGGGGAAGGGTTGCCCTCATCCGGCATAAGGGGCTCTCACAGCTGGCCGGCCGCGAGCTCGCTCAGGCATATGCCGGGATGTTGGAGGAGGCGTTTTCCGTTCTTGGGGTCGACCTGGCCGGACAGGGCCTTGCGGGGCGAAAAACCGTATCGCTGAAGGCGAATTGCCTGGCTGGACGGCCGCTTTCACCCCGACCCGAGCTGGCCTTTCAGGTGGCGGAGATGCTGCGATCATGGGGTGCAAAGCGGGTGACCCTCTGGGAACGGAGCTGGCGTGAGCTTCTCGGGGCGGGCTACCGGCCCGGCGCATCGAAAGCAGTTCAGTTGACAGCAACAGATCGACCTGATGTGGGCTATAGCCGAGCTCTCTATGAGAGCGGTGATGTCGGGAGCCTGGTCTCTAATGCCCTCCTTCAGAGTGAAGCCATGGTGAGCCTGGGGGTCATGAAAGACCATGACTTGGCGGGGATCACGTGCGCGCTGAAGAACCTGTACGGTGTGATACATAATCCTAACAAGTACCATGACAATGGGTGCGATCCTTTTGTAGCGCAGGTTGCGGCCATGAAGCCGATCAGAGAACGGGTATTCCTCACTATTCTTGATGGCGCCGTGGCCCAGTGTCATGGCGGGCCCGCGTATCGAGCTTCCTGGGCCTGGGAGCTCGACTGCATCCTTGTCTCCTTTGATCTGGTGGCTGCCGATCGTGTGGCGCTGGACATCATCGAGGCCCAACGTGCCCGTCAGGGGCTGGAAACTCTCCGCAAGGCCGGTCGATACCCGGCGTGGATTTCCACTGCCGCGAAGATGGGGCTCGGCGTGGGTGACCTGGAGCAGATCCAGCTTTTGGAGCGGGAGATATGAAGAGGAGAGTATTCCTCGGAGGTCTTCTCTCTGCAGTTGCATGCCCCGTTCTCACGGCTCATGGCGAAGATGATTCGATCTTCTACCGGCGGGCCAGATATTGGGAGAAATTGCCGGAAGAGCGGGTGGCATGTACGCTTTGTCCGCGGGAGTGCGAGGTGGCACTCAAGGAACGAGGCTACTGCGGTGTTCGCGAGAACATCGATGGAGAGTACTATACACTGGTGTATGGGAGAGCGGTGGCAACGCACGTTGATCCCATCGAGAAGAAGCCGCTCTTTCATTTCCTTCCTGGGAGCGATGCGTTTTCCATTGCCACTGTTGGTTGCAATATGGAATGCAAGTTCTGCCAGAACTGGGACATCTCGCAGTTCAGGCCCGAGCAGGTAGACGAGGTTGCGCTCTTTCCCGAGGAGATCGCCCTTCATGCCAAGAGGCGCGGCTGTGCGAGCATCGCCTATACCTATTCAGAGCCGGTGATTTTTTACGAGTATATGTTTGATTCGGCGGTTGAGGGGAGAAAACAGGGCATCCGCTCGGCCATGATTTCCAATGGCTACATCAAACGCGAGCCGCTGCTCGAGCTTCTCCCCACGCTGGATGCGGTAAAGGTCGACCTCAAGGCGTTTACCGAGGATTTTTATCGGCGTTTGTGCAGCGGACGACTCGAGCCTGTGCTGGACGCCCTTCGGGTGATCAAAGAAGAGGGCACCTGGCTCGAGATAGTCGTGCTCATTCTCCCTACCCAGAATGATGATCCCCGGGAAATACGCGACATGAGCAAATGGATTGTCTCGGAATTGGGACCAGAGGTCCCCGTGCATTTCTCTCAGTTCCACCCTACCTATCGAATCCGAAACCTGCCAAGAACTCCGGTCTCGATACTGGAACGATGCTACCGAATTGCCCGGGAAGAAGGGCTTCAGTTCGTCTACCTTGGGAATGTCCCCGGCCTGGG
>JAUXFG010000090.1 GCA_030620115.1 Candidatus Fermentibacterota bacterium | reverse complement strand
CAATCCCTCTTCCCCCCTCCCAAGATTATAGGTTCCAGATTTCAGATTGTACATCCTTCCCCCCTCTCTTTCCTGTTGACAACCGGCTCAGATGTGTCTATTCTCACGCGTGTGAGAACCTTTGGCCGGGGTCACGTTTGGATGACCCATTTTGTGCTGATCTCTGGAAACTTCTCAATAGTCCGAGTATCCGACCCCTCTCCCCCTTTGCAAAGGGGGATTAAGGCCACCGGCTCATAGAGCCTATGGCTCGGTGAGGGGATTTCTCCGATTTCGCACGGACTTATTGAGAAGCTTTGATCCTTAAGGGGCTGAGGATGACGAGGATGTGTGGCTATCCGCGTTACTGTTCCTTTCTGGCACTTTTTCTTGTGTTACATATTGACGATATCTCCTGCTTTGCACAGCCCGCATTTCACCCAGACGAACACATGACCGTGGATTTCGAGAGTGCGGAGATCAAGGATGTGCTCCGCGCGGTGGGCGCTACCTATGGGTTCAGCATCGTGGTTGATCCAACGGTATCAGGCGATGTGACAGTCCATATCGAAGATGTTCCGATTGTGGACGGGCTCGAGTCCATCGTGTACGGGAATGGGTTCCGGCTTGAATGGCGCGATGGCATTGCGTATGTAGGGCCTGGCAATTCGGGTGAAAAGGTGAACATCGAAGTCGTAGGGGGCCTTCTGACCGCGGATCTATCGAATGCCGATGTCCGTGTGGTGGTTCAGGAGGTGGCGCGGAACGCGGGCTTCAGTGTGATCCTGGATGCCGGGGTGGAGGGAACCCTCACGGGTTACATCTCCGGTCTTCCTCCACTGGCCGCATTGGAAGGGTTGCTTCGAGCCAATGGCTTCACCCTGCGCCAGGAGGGAGGCCTCTATCGCGTCAGATCCCGGGGAGGACAAGGGCCCAAGGCCCCGGCTTCCTATGCCTTGGACATATCGGTCCAAGACAGTTTGGTGTACATGGATGTGGAGAGCGCCGATCTTGCCGGCGTGCTCCGAGAGATCGCGATGCAGAGCGGCGTGAACCTTGTAACCTATGGCTCGGTGGCAGGCGAAGTATCAGCTCGGGTCGATTCTGTGTCTGTTGAAGGGGCGCTGGCCATCCTCCTTCAAGGATCTCGATACTCCTACAAGCGCGATCGTGAGATCTTTCTTATTGGCGACGCGAGCCCACAAAGCCCGGCCGCTCAGATCCTTTCAGAAACTCGGCTCTTCTTGCTCAAGCATGTCAAGGCTGAGGATGCACTTGCGGCCCTGCCTGCGGTCTTGCCGGGATCACAGGTCAAGGCCATCAAGGAGCAGAACGCCCTGCTCGTGACCGGGGCGCAGGACCTGCATGAGCGGATGACTGCCTTTCTTGATGAGTTTGATCGGCCCTCTCCCCAGATAATGATCGAGGCGCTCATAGTTGAGCTCTCCACCAAGGCCAGCACCACCCTCGGTCTGCGAGCGGGCCTTTTCGGGAGCACTACGGGTCGGGAACTGCTGCCGAACATGTATGGGGAGCTGCATCCGGAAGAGCTGGGACCAATGCTTGAAGACGTGGCTCGGTGGCTGCGTATCGATTCCTTTGGAAAGCTGCCGGATAATTTTACGGTACGAATCGAGGCGCTTGAGTCCCGGGGGGAGGCGAAAATCAAGGCGCGACCGCGCGTCGTAACGGTGAGCGGCCACGAAGCAAAGATCAACGTGGGGTGGGTCAGATGGTACAAGACGTCCACAGGCAATGTGGATGCACCAATCACCAGATTGCACTCCATTGATGCCGGCATCTCGTTGACCATAATCCCTTGGGTGAGCGCGTCAGGTGATGTGACTGTTGAGCTCCATCCCATGGTCTCCAATCTCACGGGATTCGGTCCGGATGGTCTTCCCGAGATCGCTCGGCGAACCGTAGATACCACAGTACGCCTGAAAGACGGCGAGACGGTGGTCATCGGCGGCCTCATACAGACGGCGAAGCTCGAGCAGGTGGAGCGACTCCCGGTACTTGGGCACATTCCATTCCTTGGCAGATTGTTCAGTCACACCATAAAGACAGAGGACTCGTCGGAGCTCGTGATATTCATTACACCTCATCTCGTGCAGGGAGATGAGCTGGGGGGGGAGACATGGCAGCCGGAAGAAGTGGATTCGATCTGGCCATCCCAAGAGTTCGATCAAGAATAAGTTTTCAGCCTTGCCGCCCGGATTGGTACCGAGTTTTGCCCAGCATCGTGGGGGTATCCGCCGGCTGGCGGACCGTGCCCGCTGCGGAAATGTGCAAATCCCTCGCTGAACGAACCCCACGCCGTATCATTCCTGTCGCATTATCAGTACTCTCGCTTCTCTGTTTCCCCGGCGCTGCCCAGGAGTGGAGCGTAGAGCTGACCATCGACCACCTATTCTCGCAGCAGTTGCGTACCTTTGGCGTTGATTCGCTGGGCACTGATGGATATGATGTGGGTCTGGATGTCCCCATCCCTCCTCCCGGGGTCATCTTCTATTCCTACTTCCAGGGGACCGTGACATTTCCCTACCTGGGCACTGATATCCGCGATGCCACCGAGGATTCCGTGAAATGGAATCTATGCTTTGCAGAAGTCACCGACACGGTCTCAGTGTCATGGGAACCATCAAGCCTCCCTGCGGAAGGAACCCTGAGTATCGATGGCATCGATATGAGAGACACTACGGAGGTCCGTTTCACGGAGTCAGGATGCGTGGAGATTGCCTATGCAGCCGGCGATACCACCGCTCCCCCGGCCCAGGTTCAGAACCTCAGAGTAACGGACGAGGGATCTTTGGATCTTCTTCTGGCCTGGTCCGAAGTAGATGAGAACATCTACGGCGCCCCCATAAGTGTAGCGCACTATACCCTGTATAGATCGGAACAAGCCCATTTCGAGGCAACTTTCCCTGATTCCATTGCAGCTCCCATTGATACCACGTACATCGACGTGGGAGTCTGGTCCTTACCCGATGGCGCCCACTACTATCGCGCTCGCGCCGTAGACAGCGGCAATCGGCAAGGCGAGCCTTCCCTCCCCGCCGCCGCCTTCCGCTTCCAACTCCCATGACCTCTTCCCCCCATGAACTTTGTCCCAAACTTCATCTCAAACTTCGCTTGCCACGCCAAAGTCATCCGACGAAGGCGGGTCTCGAACTCCCTCCTATCCCAACTTCGACGTTCGATGTTGAATGTCTCCTCACTTCCCCTCCTCCTCCCAAAACTTCATCGGGAGCTTCGTCGGGAGCCTTGTCGAATCCCCCAGATCCCTCTCCCCTCCAGTCAGTGGCGCAGGTCAGTGACACAGGTCAGTGGCGCAGGTCAGTGGCGCAGGTCAGTGGCGCAGGCGTCCCTGCCTGCGATCTTCCCCTGCCTGCGATCCTCCGGGAGCTTCATCGGGAGCCTCGTCGATTCCCCCAATTCCCCAACTTCGATGTTGAATGTTCGATGTTGGATATTTCCTTGCTCCTCCTCCTCCCTCCCCAATCCCTTCCGACGTCTGCCCGCTGCATGCTCAACGCTGCTCGCTTCCCCAATCCCTCCCCCGCCATCCTAAGGACCCAGTCATGCAAAGAATCAGTGACTTCTCAATAAGCCCGCCCATCCAACCTCCCCTTTCCCCCTTTCGCAAAGGGGGATTAAGGCCTCCGGCTCGTAGAGCCTACGGCTCGGTGAGGGGGATTTCTCCGATTTCGCACGGACTTATTGAGAAGCTACAAGAATCAATCATAAGGGTTCGCTCAGAAATGAGTTCACAATCTTGGCGCACGGATTTGTCACAGGATTGGTCTCCCCATGTAGGGGCACGGCATGCCGTGCCCAACAGAGGCGGACCCTACGGACGAACCTTGTGTTCGCCCAACGCAGATAGCTGATGGCTTCCAAAACCAAGGAGCCCCAATGATGACATCCCCGAAATACCCCTCACGGCCCCTTTCGGCGTATTCCCACGCCCTGTCATCTCTCTTTTACCCTCTCCTTGGGGAGAGGGTTAGGGTGAGGGGCAACCCCTGCCTACGGTCTTCTCGCCATACGCCCTTTCTGCTTTGCGCTCTTCTCGTCCTTGCGGTTCAGATCCTTCTCACCGCACCGCTCCATGCCCAAGATCCAGTCTCCGACGGCGTCACTTGGCTCGAATCCAACCAGAACACCGATGGCTCCTGGGGCAGCGGGCAAGAACGGCTTCGGACCACCTGTCGGGCCATTGAGGCATTGTATTCTGCTGATGCCACTGGCGCCGCCTTTGTCCAGGGGCTCGCGTGGCTCGACGACGCCGTGGTTCTCAATGACGACTATGCGGCAAGGAAACTCTACACGAACATGCTGACAGGCCAATCCTCAGGCGGACTGGGCGCTATTCTGCTCGATCACGCCACGGCCGAAGGCGGCTGGGGATTTGATGGGAACCACTACCGCGATCTGCTCACCAGCTCCTTGGTGGTCCAGGCGCTTCGTGACTGGGGGGTGACCACAGCCACTGCATTCGTTTCCGGGCTCTCCTACATCCGTTTCGCGCAAGATCCCGCAGGCTATTGGCCATGGGACAATGGTGATCCCAGTGTGTATCTCACCGTGCTATGCCTTGATGCCCTGCGGGGGGATGATAACTCCCAAGGTGCGTTGTCAGTGGGGCTGGTCTGGCTCCTCAACAACCAAAATCCTGATGGGGGTTTTGGCAGCGAGGGGAGTACTGTGTACGAGACCGCGCTTACTTCTCTGTTGCTGCTGGCCGAGCAGACCGGCACCTCGGCGAGAATCGCCGCGCGAGCCCATTTGGAGGGAGCTCAGGAATCTGATGGCTCGTGGGGCCATGATTCTTACCTCACTGCCATGGCCGTGAAGGCTTTATCCCAGGCAGTGCTGCCGGATCTCGAGATCACAGAGAGCGATGTCATCACGAATCCTGTGACCATCTATGAAGGGGATGATGTCACGGTCACAGTACATGTTCGGAACACCGGAGATGAATCCGCACAGAACGTGCCTGTTGTCTTGTACGCTGATGCTGCCAAGGTTGGAACGGTACAGACAATCACGAGCATCCCCGCGGGTGGTATCGATTCAACGGCCTTCATCTGGGGAACGGGAGATATCAATGGCTATGTTGATCTACACGCGTGGATCGATTCGTCCGATGTCATTCGCGAGCTGAATGAGAGCAATAACGACGCTCTCAAACAGGTATTCGTCATAGACCTCACGCCGCCTGGGGCAGACTCTGTCTACGTCAGCGCCGAATACTTCTCTCCGAATGGCGATGGCATCAAGGACGAGACGCGCCTTTATTTTGACCTGGCCGACTATGGGACGGTTTCGGTGAGAATCCTCGAGGGTGAAGACACAGAGGTGAGAACCCTGGCTTCGGAAGTGGCGCTTGGTTCCGGGCTTCATTCGTACACATGGGACGGACGAAGTGAGAATGGCGAAGTCGTGCCTGATGGGCAGTACAGATTTGAATTGAGAACTTATGGCTCCGGCGGAGCGAGCAATGTTGCATCGCTTGGCATCGTGGTTGACACCAACCGTAGCCCGCTCATCCAAGACATGATCTCCGGCGACTACGTGGTCCTCCAATACACGGAAACCGGATTGTGCAATGGCCCACGATGGTCACCGAGCGGTGACCGAATAGCCTATGGGCAAGGCTCCCATGTATGGGTCATGGATGCTGACGGAACAGGCGAGGAGCAAGTCTCCACGTTGCCATGGTACTCGAACTTCGGTCGTTTTGAGTGCGCGTGGAGCCCGGACGGCCGGTACCTGCTTGTGGCATCCGGCACCCGCCCAGAGGTGGACTTATGGAAGATCGATACCTCTACCGGCGCGCAGTGGCGGCTCACTGATTCCGCAGGCAGCGGCCAGTGGCATCGTAGCGCGGCATGGTCACCTGACGGGGATCTCATCGCTTTTGAAGCCTTCGATGATTCCGGTTATGTCAGTGTATGGACCATGAATCATGACGGCAGTGGCGCGATCAGAGTCATTGACGATGCCGATCAACCTGAGTGGTCTCCCAGCAGCGACCACATACTCTATAAGGGAATTGAAAGGTACGACTTTTCCCCATATAGTCTCACGTACTGGCCCAGCAGTTTTCAACTCTGGGTAGCAGAGCGAAACGGCAACGGTCAGCGCTTCCTCTGTGAAGCAGGAGCCGAGCTGAGGGGGGCTGTGTGGAATCCCCCTCAGATCTGCTGGATGCCTGGGACAGACAGCTTCTATTCCACAAGAATCCAGATGGCAGGGGGCCCTGGCATACACATCTGGACAAGGGGTATAAGACGGATGGCTCTCGACGGAACGGGGGTCCAGCTCATCATCGATGACGGAGCAGCCGCGACATACCCAGGAACAGGTGACTGGCTCGTTTTCTCCAGGGCTGAGTGGGATTCTCCTTTTGGAGGCGCTGTATGGGCCAAGAATCTGAAGACTGAGGAAATGGTCCAGATACAGGTCGGGGAGGAGATCCGTGCTCTCGGTGATTTCTCTCCCGATGGATCGAAGCTGCTTTTCACTGCGCCAGAATGGTCTCCCTCCGGGCATATATATGCTGTGGTGTCACTGCGGAACCTTGTGGCCCATATCGACCAGGTCTCCCGCACGGCCGAGAACCCTGGCGCCTTGACCATACGGGGAACTGCCAGCGACGCGAATTTCGAGAAGTACCAGCTTTTCTATGGCCAAGGGGAGGATCCTCTCGCCTTCCATCCTGCAGGGCCTGAACAGTCAGCGGAAGTCCGGGAAAATGATCTTGGCGTCTGGGTGCCGCCTGGAGTGGGGACGTATACGCTACGGCTGGACGTATGGGACAAAGCGGGCAATACTGCCAGCGACTATATGATCGTGCAGTGGATCGAAGACCAACGCCTTGCGGGTTGTCATGCCGTGCCGAACCCTTTCTCCCCCAATGCGGATGGAGCTGTTGACACCTGCAATATCACTTACACGGCTCTGGAGGCCGGTGTCTTTGATTTCGAGATCGTGGATCAAGGAGGCACTCCGGTATGGTCCACGAGTCATACGCACTCCGAGCCGGCGGACTCCTCTTTCTTGTGGACAGGCACAAGCGCCCTGGGTGATACGGTTCCGGATGGCCAGTACAGGCTTGCTATTGATGATATCAGGCTCCCGCTTGATGTGGACACTACACCCCCCATTGTTGAGCTGGATCCGGGTGAGGGTGCGAGTGTGATAGCTACGGTCCTGGATGAGCATCTATGCGAATGGAGACTGGACTGGTATGTGGAGGCCTTTTCCCTGTGGTTTCCTCTGGAAAACGGAAGGCGAGAGCTGGAGAATCAGATGTTCACGCTCACTACCACAGGGCTTGTCATAGGGGAGCATGATTTCCGTCTCATCGGGCTTGATTGTGCAGCGAATCAGGACACAGCCATTGCGACTGTCATGTTTGAGTACGACGAGAATGAGAGTGATTCTACATGCATCAAGATCGTGGATCCCAATGCCAATGAGGTGCTCCTTGCTGAGAACCACTGGATCAAAGCGAATGTCGGGCAGGCACAGGCGGTGACCACACGGTTCTCTGTGAAGGAGAATGATAGCTCATCCTGGGGCGTCATAGGCACGGAGCCCATCATGTATGGACAGGCTGAGACCCTATGGGACCTGTCCAACACGAGTCCCGGGCATTACGACATGCGGGCTGAGGCGCTGGATCAATATGAAGCAGTTCTGTGCTCGGATATCATCACTGTTGGGGTCCAAGTTGGTCTCTTCATCGGGTTTCCGACGCCCAATTGCCCTGTCTCGGGCGACGTTCGCATCACTGTCTACTATCTCGGGGGAGCGGAGGAGCTCAATTACGCGACGCTCCAACACAGGGATCCTTCTGGTGATAACCTACAGTGGGAACCCATAGGAGACGCATCAGGAGAGGCCCCTTTCACTGTCATGTGGGACACACGTACTATCCCCGATGGAATGCGCGAGCTGTCGGTCAGCGGCACGACAATCTCAGGGATCTGGCTCAACAATGCCATCCAAGTGAGGATCAGCAACTGCCCGCCGTATGTGTTGCTTGTCAGCCCGCAGACGGGCCAGGTGATGGATGACAGGATTCGACTTGAAGCAACAGCCTTTGTGACAGAGGAATGTGGAGGAGATAGCTCTGAGATCGTTCGTGTGGTCTTCGGGGCGCGTGACTCTATTGGTGTGTGGGAAACTCTGGGTGAGGATGCAGGGGCGCCATATGTGCTGATGTGGGATGCGAGCGTCAAACCAGAGGGGATTCTCAGGCTCGCGGCCAGAGGAGAGGATAACTACGATCGTTTTGGATACTCTCCAGTGGTGAATTGCTATGTAGACCACACTGATCCCACGGCAATCATAAGCTCTCCGTCGAGCGGAACACCTTTGACAGGTGAACCACTGGAGATCACAGGAACTGCACAGGATGATCATTTCTCCAACTATATGCTGGAGGTTGGAGCTGGAAACTCTCCTTCCAGTTGGGCTCGGGTCGAATCTTCGGTGGATGCTATCGAAAGCGGCCCGTTGGGTACATGGCACGCCGAGGCCTTTCCTGGCAGTGACTATACCATACGACTGGAAGTCACTGATAAAGGCGGACGGACGGCAACTGACTGTGTCCTTGTCACATTGGACAACGACACAGTCCGCCCGCTGGCGGTCATCATGGAACCGTTGGCTGGAACGCATGTTGCAGGCCAAGTGGATGTGATTGGCGCCGCCTACTCCCCTGTTCTGGACCAGTATGTGCTGGAATACGGTGCTGGTTCGAGCCCTGGCTCATGGACATCTATTGCGACGGATTCGGTCTCCATACAACATGGAGTTCTTGGAACCTGGGACGTGACATCGCTGGCAGATGGGCAATACACCATCCGGCTCACTGCCACGGATGAAGAATCCGTTGCTGGTGTTGATTCGGTATTCGTGGTGGTGGATGGAACGGATCCGCTTGCCACCATTACATTCCCTCCTGCTGATACGCTTCTTACCTCCTCGACCATCATCCATGGCACTGCCTCGGATGCTCATCTGTCCCGTCATACGATCTTTGTAGGTCCAGGCTCTGAGCCTGATTACTGGTCTACGGTGTGCCAGGGGACCAGCTCCGTCACCAATGGCCCCCTTGGCACATGGTGGCCGCTCCCGCCGGATGGCGTACAGACTCTGAAGCTGATGGTAGTCGATTCCCCAGGCAACGAAGCATCCGATCTGCGTACGCTGGCCACCAATGCGTGGCCGCCGGCTGCGCCTTCGCGCCCGGATGCGTCTGTTGATGGTCTTGTGGTCTCGTTGTGGTGGCAGGCGAATGCTGAGGGAGATATGGCTGGCTACAAGGTATACCGAGACGGTGCATCACAGACAGCAAGCCCTGTGGAGACAACAGCATGGAGTGATACCGTGGCAGGGCCAGGAGAGTACGAGTATACCATCACTGCCGTGGATACCGTTGGATGGGAGAGTCCGCATTCGCCGGAACGCGTGGTGGAGGCTGAGGCGAGTATCCCCATCGTTCGTATTACCTACCCCGATTCCGGCCAAGGCATCCGTGGGGCGGTGCACGTCTTGGGCACGGCGGCTTCAGCTGATCTCTCATGGTACACGTTGGAGTACGCGCCGGGCATGACCCCCAGCGAGGATGAGTTCGTGGGGATTGTGTATGGAACAGCGTCCGTGAGCCTTGGCGAGCTCGGTATCTGGGAAACATCATGGATTGACACGGTATGCACGCTCCGATTGTCCGCGGAAGATGCCGGAGGCGGCAGTGCGAGCTGTTCCGTGATGGTGGTGGTAGATAACACGCCGCCTGCTGTTCCCACAGGGCTGACAGCCACGCCGAGTGGCGATGACGTGGATCTCCTATGGGACGCGAACGCTGACGTGGTGGAAGGCTATTTGGCATATCGTGATGGATTCCTGCTTGGTGCGCCGGAGAACTACACCGATCCTATGGACTACCTGATATCCGGTACCAGCGTGACCGATTCCTCGCGTGGAGACGGTACATATGAGTACCGAGTCTGTGCGGCAGACAGCGTGGGCAACATCAGCCAGCCATCGGATTCCGCTGTGGCAGCAATCGAAACCGGAGCTCCGGTTGCATGGGTCGCCTTTCCGGCTGAGTCCGCCAGAGTCGCAGGCACGGTTTTGGTCAAAGCGGCAAGCGACGCGCAGGATATCGCCCACGTCACCCTACAGTATGTAGAGGAGGGTGGCGGCGGTTGGGCCACCATCGGCGTGGATTCCATGGCCCCCTACCAAGCTGACTGGGAGACCGGCTCGCTTTCCGTGGGCACATACGCGCTCCGTGCGGTGGCTACGGATTCGTCTGCCAATACGGATGGTGCCCCGGACAGTATCATGGTGTTCGTGGTTGATGATGCCGATCCTCCGGCCGTACCGACCGGGCTGGCGGCAACGGTGTCACAGGACACGGTCTACCTGCAATGGAACAGCAATACAGAGGATGATCTCTCGGGCTACTATGTGTATCGTGACAGCACTCTCATTACTGGTTCCCTGCTGGGATCAAGCGAGTATGTAGACGGCGGCCTCGATGAAGACTTCTATGACTATGCAGTCACTGCGGTGGACACGGCGAGCAACGAGAGTGGCGCCGCAACAGTCGAGGAAGTGCTGGTTGATATCACTCCCCCATCCATAGAGATCGTCTCACCTGAGTCTGCTCAAGCCGTGGGGGGAGAATGGCGCATTCGGGCTCTCATCATCGAGGACCATATGGATCGCTGGTCGCTTTGGGCGGGCCAAGGGATTTCGCCAACGAGCTGGGATCAGTTGGCCTTTGGTTCCGCCGTGAGCTGGGAAGACGAGTATGGGCGCTATGACACCCTTATGGTGGCGTTGTGGGACACGGAGGCCCTTACCGGCGTGTGGAGTTTTCGTTTGGATGCTGTTGACCTCGTGGGGCAGACAGGTGGTGACACCGTCTGGTGCTCCATCGATGATTCCCCACCAGCGGCTCCCACAGGGTTTGTGGCCACAGGTCAAGGTGAGCATCGGATCGATCTGGCCTGGGATGCCAATACGGAGCCGGATCTGGATTTCTATAGGATCTATCGGGCTGATGGGTTCGATGAGCAATTCGTGTTTGAGTCGACATCCACCTGGTACACTTATGGGTCAATGCACCTTGAGAGTGGAGTCGTATACTACTATGCGGTCACTGCGGTGGATGAGGCGGGGAACGAGAGTGCGTTCTCTGAAAGCGACTCGGCCATGACCTTTGACAGCGGCCCTCCCGTGGCGCCGGCAGGGCTTGCGGCAGAGGAAGGCAACCTCAGTGTAGTGCTGACGTGGCAAGCCAATACCGAGCCCGACATTGCGGGCTATCACGTGTATCGAGACGGCGGGAGAGTCACGGCGGATTCGATTCGGGCGCTCTCCTACGTTGATATAGGTCTGGATGCAGGGACGAGCTATTCATTCCAAGTGAGTGCAGTGGACTGGAGCGGGTCAGAGAGCTCGTTATCCGGGGCAGTGCCGGCCATGCCATGGGGTGTCGACCTTTTGATATCGGACAACGATATCTCCGTGTACCCCGAAGAACTACTCCCAGGTGAGCAGGCGCGGGTCGTTGTGACGATTCACAATGTCGGTACCGGTCCGAGCCCTACGGCCGGTCTTACTATCCTGGCATATGACGACGATAGCGTCGAGACTCTGCTGCGAGGAGACCTCATTCCTGAGCTGGCGGTTGGTGACAGCGTTCGATTCGGGACGGACTGGTTCGTCGGCTACCAGCCGGGACCTCGCCACATCGTGGCCATCGCCGATGCGGCGGGCAGAGTTGCTGAGATCGATGAGAACAACAACACAGGGCACAAAGCAATCGAGGTCCTGAGCAGCCTCGTGGTTCTGCAGACGTGGACCGATGCGGCATCATACTGGGCGAACCAGGATGTGGTGTTGACTGCCGATGTGGAGAACACTGGAGGGACTCCAGACACGGTGAGCGTGCGGTGTCGCATAGAGACCGTTGATGGGACGATTCTGGCGGAGCTCGATGAGGAAGAGATAGGCGAGCTCGTACCAGGCGAGACGGAGCGGGTTCTTACTCGATGGAATACGGGGAGTACGGTTCCTGGAACGTATGTGATGAGAACGCGTGTGATGTCATCGTGGGAGGTTTTGGACGAGGATGAGGTCACATTCACGATTCGCGCCAACACAGGCATGGAAACGTGGGTGAACAGTGATGCCATGAGCTATCTGGCCAACGAGACTGTGCGTTTTGCATGTGGGATCAAGAACCTTTCTGGCAACCAGGCGGTAGACTCATTGGATGCGCGGCTGTATGTGGTTCGAGCAGGTTCAGATACGCTAGCGACCTATTTGTGGGAGGTCGCGCAGGTGGAACCTGAAGGAATCCATGAAACAGAACAGATGTGGGAGACCGGAACAGAGTCTCCTGGGAGCTTTTCCGCGGGCTTCCTGGTGCTGAGCAAGGAAGGGGATCTGCTGGCGAGCTCTACCACGAGCTTCTCGATCCAAGCTTCATCAGAAGACTCGACCTATCAATTGACAGGGTGGATCCGGGCATTGCCCAACAAGGTAGAGCCTGACGACAGCACCACGATTCATTACGAACTGGAGAATCTGGGCAATCAGTCAGTGGCTAATCTGGATGTAGTGATAGGAATTGTGGATGTTCAGGCGAGCAGTCTGGCCAAGGACTGGTCCAGGAGTGCGAGCCTGGGGATTGGCGCCAGCGTGGTTGATAGTGTGGAAACAGGTGGCAGCGGTCTTGATTGGAAGCCGTATATGCTGTGGCTGGGAGCTGTAGTGAATGGGGACACGGTGTCAGTGGCATCAGGCGCCCTGATGGTGACGGATTTGACTTGTCCTGTGCTCTCTGAGGTGACCCCGGACAGCGGGAGTTTCCAGCGAGGGGATGTGAGTATCCATGTCCGCGCCACAGACAATCACGATGGCGTGGCGGAAGTGAGCTATCGTTTGGATGGTGCATCGTGGGAAGCTCTGCCGCTGATAAGCGGTGATGCGTTGGATGGAGCGTATGAGATGGTGTGGCACACGACATCAGGCGACGATGGGCGCCGGGTTATGGAAATGACCGCAATAGATAGTGCATGGAATCAGCTGGGGGATACCCTATCGATTCCATTCATAGTGGACAATGTGGCCCCCGAAACCGAGCTCACGGTGACCGATACCTTATACGATGATGGCGACCAGTACTATGCGTACGAGGAATGCGGCTATGTGCTGCAAGCCGGCGATACGTTGAGCGGTGTTGCGCAGATCCTGGTGAGCATCGACGGCGGGCCGCAGGAAACCTACACGGATACGTTGTGGCTGAGTGGAGAAGATGATCATACGTTGGCCTATGGCGCTGTTGACAGCGCAGGCAATGAGGAGACCACGCATGACCTCGTGATCACCATACCGCCCCAGATCAGGGTTGCTTTCGGCGGGATCGGCAAGCTGGTGTCGTTCCCTGTGGTGCCCATGGCTGGTGAGATCATGGACAGCATACCCGCCGGTTCGTACGTTTACAGACTCCTGCCTGGAGGTTCCGACTTTGTACTGGCCGACACCATCAAGGTGGGCGAAGGCTACTGGGTATTGGCTCCGGAAGACAGTACGGTGCGGTGGAAAGGTGAACCGGTTGGCGGATTCACTTACCAAGTGGCAACCGGTTGGAATTTGGTGGGGTCGATATTTGGGCCAGAGGACTTCAGTAGTCCAATGACCGAGCCTGGAGGAGCGGTAGGTGGTGGCTGCTGGCACTACGATAGCGGCTGGGTATGGAGCGATACGTTGCAGCCTCGACGTGGTCACTATGTAGCGGCCTATGAAGACGCGTTGCTCAAGGTGGGAACAGAGGCACGAGGCATGGTTCTGGCCCTTGGAGTCAAGGAAGAGCGGCCTGACTGGTTGGTGCGGCTCGCTCTGGCCAATGGACAAGGAACTGCCCGAGCAGCATGCGGTGTGGCAAGGCGTGCAAGCTCAGGCATTGATAGGCGTTTGGATCGGCCGGTGCCCGCAGCGCTTCGCGCGGGGGATGCAGAGTTGTACTTCCCGGTGACTAGCGGGGCATTCAGCCGCTTAGCGGTTGATGTGAGAGGACCGGACGATGCGTGGACATGGGAAGCAATCGCGAGTTCGGATCAAGACGGCATCCTGACATGGAACGCGAGCGAGGTTCCTGCGGGCCATGGCGTGCGATTCGAGATCAATGGCGAGTCTGTTCCTGTCAGTGCGGGAGGAGTCAGCCTCTCTCCTGGCGAGCATCGTATCGTGATACATGTAGAGCAAACGGAAGAAGAGCTAGAGCTCACCAAATGGACCGTTGACAAGTGCATCGAACATCCCGACGGCCTCCTGATCTGGGAGATGACCGATCCGTCCTCCTCCGACCCCTTCTCCCCCATGAGTGCCAGTTCTTCTCTGTCCTCTCTATCCCCTCTCCTTGGGGAGAGGGTTAGGGTGAGGGGAAACCCCATAACCACTGTTCAGACAAGAGAAGCCTTCATCCCCGAGCTCCGCAACGGTCTGCACAGCACCGTTGCAATCACCGGTGAATCTGTTCCCATCGACAGTTCATTGATAGGCGAGCTTGGCCTATTCGTCCGTCGAGGCAATAGGCTGGTGGTATTCGACGGAGAGGGAGGCCTCGCAAAGCAGCTCGAGCTCATCCTTGGCATCAAGGTGACCGGTGGAACCCAGTATGTGGATGAGATCTCCACAGCCGGAGACGAGCTGATTGCTGCCGGAACATGGGAGATTGGATCTGAGGCTCCTCTGGTGAAGGTCGAAGAAGCCGTTGTGGTTGCTTCGAGTGGCGATCTGCCGGTCGTTACAGTGAGAGAGCTTGGTTATGGCCATGCCATCTATGCTGGAATCTCAGCCGAAACAATTGATGCCGCATTGGCCAACGCTCTCTGCACCAGTCTTATCCCCTCTCCCCGGGGAGAGGGTCAGGGTGAGGGGAGAACCTCACCGCGTACCGGCGGCGCCAGAGTGGTGAACATAAAGATCCGAGTAAACGGCGAAGGCAGAGGCCAGGTACGCGAGAAACTGTCTGACGGCATCAAGCTGGTGGACCATGGCAGTGGCGATATATCCGGTCCCACCTTGAGCTGGTACATTGAACTAGACAAGAGTGGTAAGGAATTAGGTTACTCCGGCGTTCTGCCCGATATCCGTGGCAGGTACAGAGTAGAGACGGAGGTGCGCCCGCTCCGAGGCGGAGTATACCGTAGAGAAGGCTGGAAGTCCGCGGAGGCTACAGTGGAGATCGAATCAAGAGAAGCATTACGCGAGCTGCAACGAATTGTAGCCGCGAACACAGAACTCAAGCCTGAGATAGCCGCTGAATGCATGGCAACGCTCGAACAGGTGGCGAGCCGGCAGCTCCTGAACCGCAAGCAGCTTGGCCAAGCAATAGCGAAGCTGAGCGACCTCTCCTTGCGTCTCGAACGAGAACGATCCGGCCCCGAAATCCAGGAGCCCCTAGCCGAGCTTGTAGCCATCTACACCACCATCTGGTCCTACTGGCCACAAGGAGGTTCGCGATGACATCCCCCCTCCCAAACTTCGCTTGCCACGCCGACTGGTCACGGCGTATCCGCCAGGAGAAGACGGAAGCCATCCGACGAAGGCGGGTCTCGAACTT
>JAUXFG010000113.1 GCA_030620115.1 Candidatus Fermentibacterota bacterium | reverse complement strand
GACTGCTTCGCCATGTCAGGACCAGTGAAGCTCGATGCCACGACAGCCCCGGCACCAGCGGGGGAAGCTAGGGTGAGCGTGTATGATCTTCTCGGAAGGCGTCTCATGTCATTCAGAACTCGCAGTGAGCAGGTCAACAGAGGCTACGTTCGGGCACGCCTTGAGGATTTGGAGGGTTCACTGCCGATTGGTCCAAAGGTAGTGAGAGTGGTCACGCCGACGCAGGTGAGGAGCTGGAAACTGGTCCAATGAGATTGGCAATACCGCGGGCCTTCCTCCTGCTGTTTCTCATTGCCGCAACAGTTACGGTCTCTGCGAGCGAGTGGTGCTGGCGGCGGATCGAATGGACGGGGACTGGAGTTCTTTCCGTGACCGGTCCGCCGGATTCAAGTCAAGTGATCTATGTGACGACGTACGACTCTCAAGCTGACTCCATAGAGCCAGGAGTATACAAGAGCTCCGATGGGGGGGGCACATGGCGGTTTCTGCCTGAGAGCTATAACCCGGACTGCCATATCGTGACCGTACATCCCATGGATCAGGCAACCGTGTACTGCGGCATACCGGCCCAGTGGATTGAGCCCATATACTGGCCGATGAGGAGCAGGGATGCGGGAGCACATTGGGAAGAGATCAGGGAGAGGGCGGATCGCATCACCGCCAGCCCTGCAGTTCCCGGCTTGCTTTTCGGAACGGTGAAATACAACCAGTGGTGGATATCAAGGAGCACCGATGATGGTGTGACGTGGGAATGCTTGGCGGGGTTGGACGGGCCGGGGTTGAGTGACAATGTCGTTTTCGATCATGGAGATCCAACAGTAGTGTTCGCCTGCATGGTGCAGGACACCATCGGCCTCGCTCGGAGCACGGACGATGGCGCCACTTGGGAGATGGTCTTGGAGGGCAGAATCGAAGGGTTCGACCAGAATCCGCATGATAGCGCTCACTGGGCGGCAGTGATATCGACCGGACAGAACTTTCCCGCCTATTTCGTCGAGTCGTTTGATGGCGGGAAGAATTGGAAGCGGCGAGAGCTGCCGAACGGCATTGACGGATTGAGGCAGGTATTGTTCGATCTTCATGACTCAAAGGTCATCTATCTGGTGGGCGCATGGAGAGGGCTTGTCAATCTGGGGGTGTACCGGTCCAATGATGGAGGGTATACATGGGGGACTATAAACGATAGTCTACCTCGGCCATCAGGCACCCGCGAGGTGTTTCGGCTCAAGGATCCGCCCGGGGAGCTGTTGGCAGCCAGATCAGATGGACTATGGCGTTGGACAGACCGGGTCAGTGCGGAAGAGCCGGAAGAAGTCCTGCCAAGGACACTCAGATTGAGCAAGCTTGAGCCATGCCCGTTCAGCAGGTCATTACGCGGTAGGATGACGCTGTCAGCAGAGGGCTATGTCAGTGCCGGGACATACACTCTCGAGGGCAGGCTTGTGCGACGTCTCGTGGCAAGCCGCCTCGGGCCTGGCGATCATGTACTCTTATGGGACGGACTGGATGAAGGAGGAAGAGAAGCTCCTCCCGGGTCGTACATCCTGTCAGTGCAGGTTGACGGCGAGCGAGTCGCGAAACAGGCGGTGAAGATACGATAGCGGCGAAGACTATTCGTTGTGCTCTCCCCTACTCTGGTCACGAACTCTTAAACCGTTGCCGAAACTGGTTATCCATATCTTGTTTGAGGTCCATGGATCGAAAAAGATGCGGGTTGGATTGCGGAACGGATACTCGGGCAATTGCACGAAAGCGGGATTTATGGATCCCAGGCTGTCGGTTCGCCAGAGGCCTTGCGTCTCTGTAGAGAGGAAGAGGACCTGCGAGCTGTCTGGGTGAACCGTAGCTGACTCAACTCTGTAGAGATCGCTGATCCTCGACCAGCTCACGCCACGGTCAGTAGTCCGGTAAAGCCCTCCAACTTCATTTGGGGCGCTGCCCCAGTGACTGAAAACACTGACATACCACGTGTTCTGTGCCGAATCGTGGGGATCAACTAAAAGGTCCTTGGTCCAGCGCCTCATATTCTGATCGGATCGATCAACCCATGAGACCCCACCGTTCGTGCTCACAAATACCCCTGAGCTCTCTGTGAAGCCGCTACTTTCCCTTCGACCGGAGTACGTCGCCACCAAGGTTCCGTCATTCAGAACGTGGATGTTGAAGGGATGACCCTGGGTGCGGGGAGGGGCAGAGAGCTGGCTCCATGTGGCCGATGCTCCGGCGCTCAAGTCAAAAGTGACGTAGATCCCGCCGGCCGTACTCTGGACAACACTGGCATAGAGACTCTCGTTGTCGTTGGGATCCATGGCCAACCACATCACGCCATGGCCGAAATCCTTCAACGTCTGCCACGAGGCTCCCGCGTCGGCAGACCAAATCACGCGCCCCGTTCCCCCATCGATGGTAGCATCCGTGAGACGCGTGCTTTCGTACATGTCATGCACAGAGGACGTTGCAGCATACAGCACCCCCGATTCGGGGTGCTCGGTGATGTAGTAGGTGCTATTGTGTGGAAGACCGAGACTCGATCCGGCCGTCCACGTCTCTCCCCCATCTTCACTACGAATCCCTCGAATATCGCTGAAACCCGCGAGAAGAGCGTCACGCCCCACCCAGTGAAGCCACCAGCAGCTTGTATTCTCCAGACCGATGCCGCCATAATTCAGACCGTTGGGAGTCTCGCTGCCGGCAGGATTCTCGTACATGGAGTCTACATAAACCTGTCGCCACGTGATTCCTCCATTCTCAGTAACATGAGCGAAGCCAAGATCGGTGATAATCGCCCGGTTGGGCTGTGTAGGAGAGACCGCGAAGCCAAGAGCGTACTCAGGGTACCACCACTGCGTATCGCCACCATCACCACACCAACCCGTCACAATGTTCTGGTTGTTCTCTGTGTAGAACACGTTGTCCCAGCTATCGCCGCCATCCGTGGTCTTGAACACCGAGGGAAAGCCGTTGGAAGCATCTCCTCCTGCAACATAGGCGATAGCGATTTCGTCCAGGGCCATGCCCACGAAGAAAGGACGGACATTGGAGGGGATACCGTTGGTCACCTTGGTCCACTCACCGACACCCCAATCCACTCTGTAGATGCCCCGGTATGACCACATCTCTTCACCGGTTACGCCGCCCCACACAGCATCCCTGTTCAACGTTACCGCAAAGAAGCGGACAACATCGTTCTCCTTGGCTCCAGCAAAGGAAGCGATCGCTTCATCGTCAGGAATACCCTCACCATAGGAAAATGTGAAGCAGAAATAGAAGTTCTCACCTGCATCTGAGGAGACCAGAACACCATCATTGGTTCCCACATAGATGTCTTCACCGTCCCAGAATACGCCTGCCACATGAAGACCGTAGTCGGAGCTTGCGGCAGTATAGACCAGGGTGAAGCTGGATCCTCCGTCGTCAGAGAAGTAGAGGTTCATCCAGTCCGACAAGAGAAGGCGCTCGGTGTAATGAGGATCTGCAAAAAGGTAGAAAGCCTCGGCCCATGTGGGATCGCCGCTCAAAACCGACCATGAAGTTCCGCCGTCGTGGCTTTTCATCGGTGTGCCGGAATCATTTGCGCGGTTCACCACGTACAGGATCAGCGGGTCGGACGTGAATCGCACATGAGAATTGATGCCACCCTGCACTACCCTGAAATCCACGGTATCCCAGCTTCGACCAAAATCAGGGGTCTGGAAGACAGCACTCATGTCCGTGGCTATGTAGATGGATAGAGAGTCATGCGGGCTTATCGATGCGGAGTAGAATGCCCCACCGCCACCGATGCCACGGGATTCCCAGGGACTGCGACCGAAGAAACCAGAAGTCGCTGCTTGTCTTAGCCCGGACTTCTCACCAGCCTTCGTCGCGAAACGGCTGAGACGGTATTGCCTGCAAGGCCTGCGACCAAGGCCGGTCGAAGGCGTATCCTCTGCGATACGCCGAGGCCGGTCGACCGAGTCCGCCAGCTGGCGGAAAGCAGGAAGTGCCGGATCAGTTGTTGCAGTCCCGCGGCCGACGCGGGATTGGCGAGAAGTTCGGGTTAGGTCGGATCGTGCTGTCTGCTCGGCAAAGGCAATCTCCCTCGCTGTGAATCCCGAACAGACCAGGAGGTCTGTTCCGAAGACATTTGGACATGTCACGAGACTGAGAATGGCTATTCCCAGAAGCACTCCTATCATGCTGTCTTGGGTCATTTCTTCCTTCCTCACGAACCCGTAATCCACACGATTCGGGCGAATCATCTTTTGCCCGCCACTCTGAATCACGTTGCATTCAGCCACCAAGCATATCTATTGGGTGGTGGTGGACGCAAGTTCGCAGCTTGGCTTTGGCACGGCATGCGGTGCCTGCAAATGGCTCTCAGGATGGCAGGCAGGCCTCCGGCTCCGCTTCCGGCCCGTGGGCCTACAGGCCGGAGGGTAGAGCCTACGCCTCGGAGAGGACGCCTGCCCCACTGTAGATAGCTTTCAGCTATTAGCTGGGGGGGCAAGACGTTATTGTGGAACTCTCTGCCATCGTTGAAGTTACTTAGGGTTCGCGACGAAGGTTGGTGAGAAGTCCGGAATATGACAAAGGAAGAGCGATGAGAGCTTTCTTGATGAAAAGGACGTGTGCCATTGGGGTGATGATCTCACTCTGTTGTGTGTGGTGTCAGGTGGCTGCCGGACAATGGACGGTGTCTCTGCCGCACGAAAAGGGTGGCCTCGAGAAAAAGCTGGGAGCGAACGGAGAACGAGGAATCGTGGAGCTGGTGGAAAGCATTCCGATTGAGACTTCTCTCGATCTCCCTGGTCTGAGAAACACGCCGGAAGTCTGGCTGCAGATGATCGACAGCGCAACGAGCACAATTGACATAGAAGCATTCTACTTCAGCGCCGGGCCAGGAGAAAATCGTTTCGAGTTGATTCTAAAGGCCCTGGAGAATGCTTCGAGAAGAGGAGTCCGGGTGAGAATGCTCTCGGATGCAGGGTTCCATGAGACCTATCCGGAGGTATTCGAACGGTTCGGTCAGTTGCCAAACACTGAAACACGGATTATCGACGCCGGCGGTCTATGGGGCGGCGTGGTCCACGCGAAGTTCTTCATCGTAGACGGTGAGGAGCTGTTCGTCGGCAGCCAAAATTGGGATTGGCGGGCTCTCGAGCATATCCATGAGCTTGGTGTGCGAATCCGCCACAAAGGCCTCGCTCACGCTCTGGAGACTGTCTTCCTCATGGACTGGGAGAGGTCAGTTGGGGAGCAAGCCCCCGGCGACTCACCGGGAAAACGCGAGAATGTGTCTGTGAAGTCTGGGATTAGGGGGCCGTTCCTTCTCGAGACAGAATCAGGGGATGGGACAAAGGTGATACTCGCCGCCAGCCCCAACCAAGCATTGCCGGAAGGAATAGGTTGGGATGAGCCGCTACTCCAACAGGCAATCGACGGTGCCAGGGCCCGGATTCGTCTACATCTCCTGACCTTCATGCCTGTCGACAGAGCTGGGAGGTACTACGAGACCCTCGAATGCGCCTTGAAGTGAGCAGCAGCGCGTGGCGTCACAGTTCAGATTATTCTTTCAAACTGGAGTAAGCGCGGCCATATCTTGCCCTTCGTATTGAGTCTTGCCGCCGTACCAGGAATCGATATTCGGTTTTCGAACATCCCGGAATGGTCTGGAGGGTTCATCCCCTACGCCCGGGTGGAACACCCGAAATACATGATTGCCGACGATAATGTGTGCTGGATCGGTACATCCAACTGGACCCGAGGCGGTTTCTTCCAATCACGGAACGTCAGTCTCTTTTTCTACGGCAAGGGTATTGCCGCAGAAGCCGGAGCCTTTTTTGACGGAAGCTGGAACAGCAAGTACATCGAGAAGGTCGACCTGTGCGGGACCTATACCCCACCCAAGATCGGTCCGGGGTAGCGGATGAGCTATTGAGCCCCTCGACCATGCTCGGGCAAAAGAGAAGCCCGTCATCGGGGGGAAGGCGGCTCTCCATAACAATCTTGTGATACATGTTCCTTGCGTTCTGCGTGGAGAGCATCTATCATTTTTTGTCAATCCTTTGCATCAGAGGAATCACGGTATGCGGAACTACCTGAAAGAGATCATCTATGCGCTGGCCGATCTCAGAGTCGATTTCATCATCGGCGGCGGTGTCGCCGCGGTGCTTCACGGAGTGGAACGAATCACTCTGGACCTGGATATAGCGCTGAATATGGAGCCAAATAATGTCCAGAAATTCCTGGGGATCATGTCTGAATTCGCCATGGAGCCACGGGCGCCGGTACCTGCCCATTCCTTGATGGAACCCAAGAAGGTCCAGGAGATGATCGAAGAGAAGAACGCCTTTGTTTTTACATTCATCGATCCCCAGATCCCATTCAAACACGTTGATGTGTTCTTGCGCAAAGAACTCTCATTCCCCGCCTTGATGCGGAGTTCCGTGACCGTGGAATCAGAGGGCCGGAGATTACGTGTGGTATCTGCTGAGAAACTCATCGCACTGAAGGAACAGATTGATCCACCACGGCCCAAGGATCAACTGGATATAGCGGAATTGCGAGCCATCCTTTGCCGGAATGGCGAAGCTCGATAGTCATATGTCAATAGTCATATGTCAATAGTCAAACGAGCGGCTCAGCCTGCGTTGAATGGATGTGTGGAGCAAGATTTCGATGGGCACACAGAATTCGAACGCATGAGCATTTCGCAACGTCTCGATTGGTTGGGGCAAGCTATCGCGTTCGTCAACGACTTCAAGGGAGTGGCCACATGGGCAAACGAGAAAAGAAGGGATCATGCGGGCTAACTCAAGTCTCAGCGTCAGCCTAGAGAACTACCTGGAGGCGATCTTCAGCCTCATCTCGGAGAAAGGCGCTGCCAGGGCGAAGGACATTGCCAAACGCCTCAAAGTAAAACGGCCCTCTGTAACCGGTGCACTTCATGCTCTCTCCTCAAAGGGACTGATAAACTACGAACCATATGAGTTTGTGACGCTCACCGCTCATGGCAAGACACTGGCTGCGGAAATCGTTCGGAAACATGAAGTGTTCAGAAAGTTTTTCATGGAAGTCCTTGGCGTTGAGTATGAACTCGCTGACAGCACGGCCTGCGAGATGGAGCATGTGGTATCCCCTGAGATAATGGAGCGGTTCACGCGCTTCGTCGAGTTCGTCAAGACATGCCCCAGGGGCGGCGCCAAATGGATCCATGGTTTTGAATATCAGTGTGACATCAATTACGATCCGGAACACTGCCGGCGCTGCATAGAGCTTTGCCTTCGCGACCTCGATCAAAGAAAGAGAGCCAAAAAACCAGGCGAGACTGCGCAGCTGCCATTATCTGAGATGAAACCCGGGCAGAGAGGAAGAATCATCAAGGTGACCGGTAGTGGCGCGATCCGCCGTCGCCTGGTGGATATGGGCGCCAGTTCAGGGACCCGTGTTGAAGTCAGGCGGATGTCCACCATGGGTGATCCACTCGAGATCAAACTCAAGGGTTACAGTCTCTCCATTAGAAAAAAGGAGGCGGCACTCATCACTGTCGAACTCGAGGAAAGCTAGCTTCTCGATATTGCGACGAGAATGATGGAGGCCATGGAATCTGAGATAATTGATTTTTCGCTTCGGGGTTGACAGTCTTTTTTTATACCATAAGTTAGGCGTGCCAAACTTTATAGGCCGTGCCAAATATCGACCAAGATATGGCCACGGCAGATGTGCTCCGGCTATTCCGGTGCCTTTGGGATGACAGGCAGGGGAAGATGGCAGGCAGGGGATGGAATGGCAGGCAGGGACGCCTGCCCCACTGGACTGCCCACTGACTGCCCCACTGACCCTGCAGTCACGTGGGTATCCGGGATATCTGGGCACGGGGAATCGGCAATTGCTTCATGAAAGGAGACTCACATGAAAGCAAGACTCAGCACAGCAACGGTTCATCTTCTTGTCGGTCTGCTGGCATTTGTCTGCATGACGAATGCCGTATTCGCGCAAGACCCATCCGATGAAGGCGACATCACGGAACTCGAGGAATACGTGGTGACCGGGACCAAGACAAAGCGACTGCAGATCGATGTTCCGGTCCGAACGGAGATCATCAGCTCCGAAGACATCACGGCACTTGGTGCAACCGATCTCTACGAAGTACTGCAAGGGTTCCCCGGCATCCGCGTGGAGCAGCAGTGCTCCGCTTGCAACTTCAGCCAGCTAAGGATGCAGGGTCTAGGCGCCGACCATACCCAGGTGCTTCTCGATGGGCAGCCCATTTATTCTGGTTTGGCGTCCGTGTACGGATTGCAGCAAATACCGGCATCAAACATTGAACGGATCGAGGTGGTGAAGGGCGCCGGCTCAGCACTATATGGCGCAAGCACCATTGCAGGTGTGGTGAACATCATCACCCGGCAACCTGCCGGAACCCCCAAGACAAGTATTTCCCTCTCAGTCGGTGAATACAACACCAATGTGTTCAGTGCAACCTCGTCTCTGCGAAAAGGAAACGCCGACGTGGTGCTGACGGTACAGAAAAACACGGGGGACGAGGTCGACCAAGATGGCGATGATATCACCGATCGTGTCAAGTCCGACAACGTTGCCATTGGCGCGAAGATGAATTGGCACGATGCTTTTGGAGGTGCGCTGAAATTCTCGTTCACGAGCCTCAATGAACAGCGGCAGGGCGGGGAGCTTGAGACTTTCGAGAACCCATTCGCCGAAGGAGCGGAGCACATACGAACCCAGCGATATGAGGTTGGCGTAGGCTATGAGAGACAACTCGGTTCAGATGACAATATTATGTTCAACATCACCCTCTCAGACCACAATAGAAACGCCACTAACGACACATACTTCGGAGACTATGTCGATGCGTTCGGCACTCCACCGCCCGCCGATGAACTGGAGCCCTATATCGCGGATGAGTTCGCAGTTGCCACAGACATGGGCTACAAGAAAACAATCGGCAACAACCATACCATTCTGGCCGGCGCCCTGTACACCAGAAACGAGCTGGAGGAAACCGGCAAATACGTGGATACATCAATTCCAGAGACCCCTGAGCCGTATAAGTCAGTGGCAGACAAGCATGCGGACGATTTCGGTATCTATCTCCAAGACGAGTGGCGCATTTCCGATAAAGCAGAGCTTGTTCTTGGCGCGAGATACGATACGCACAAGTCAGAGGACAATTTTGGAGGCTCTGGAAGCGCGGCGCCTGTGAAAAATGAATATGACGAGAGCTCGGTGAATCCCCGGTTTGCATTGAAGTACAAAACATCTGAGACACTCACCTTTCGCCTGGCCGCGGGGACAGGGTTCCGGGTACCCTATGGGTTCAGCGAGGACCTGCATCTTTGCTCCGGCTCTCCTCGAGTGTTCAAAGGATCGGACCTCGAGCCGGAAAAATCGGTGAGTATCAGCCTTGGGGCTGACTACTATGGGGATCGGTTCACACTGAGCGGATATCTCTTCAGGACAAACCTCAAGGACAAAATCGATTTCGCAGATGCTGACGAAACGGCCCGATCGCGGGGCTATGATTATCAGTGGGAAAATATTGGTGATGCGTACACCCAGGGGGTGGAAATCGGCTCACAGGTCTACCTGTTGAGCAGCATGGAGCTTGATCTTTCCGGCACTTTCACGGACGCGAAGTACGAAGAGCCACGTGGTGACTGGGTCGATCATCCGGTGCACGGCGATCTGTACGGCGATAAGAGCGAATACCTCTCGCGGGTCCCGCAGTGGACACTCGGCGGCGAACTGAGCTATAAGCCAACGGGGTGGATGCTCAGCGCCGGCGTTGATGTTACCGGCCCTATGCACATCGACTACAACGCTGATGATGACGTTGAGAGCCCGGACAGCTACATCAAGAAGACAGACATCTTTGCCATCGTGAATACACGCGTGGCGAAGCGTGTATGGGGCCACGAGCTCTTCTTGGGAGCCAAGAATGTATTTGATCAGGTCCAGGAAGAGCGACACCCCGACGACGCGGCCTTCATCTATGCCCCCCTGAGCGGACGGATCGTATACGGCGGCATCGGCATCTCGTTGACGTCGGAATAGCAACATGGAAAGGAGTGCCGGCCTGCGAGATTTCTCCGTTGGTTTTCTGATGGTCTTTGCCATGTCTGTTCATATGGCCTTTGCAGCCGGTCCGACAACTCACCCCGCGGAAACCCTCCAGAACCTAGTGCATGAGCATATCGAGCTTCAGCTGGAGCTTCAGGCCGAGATCGGGGGATGGAAAGAGGAGAAGGCGCATCTCGAGACAACGTCTGATCTCCTTTCCAAGGAATTGGCACAGCTAAAAGAGCTGCTCGATGCTGCAGAAGGTGATATCGATTCAGCAAGCACGGATCAAGCATCATCATCCTCAAGAGCAGTGCAGTCTGAGAATATTCTCGATTCCCTGGATCAAGCCATTGAAGAGTACGCCAGGGAATTGTTAGAGGTCTATGCCACACTCCCAAGTCCGCTTGCGACCATGATTGGAGGCGGAGCGACGCGTGTCCGGCCCATTGCTTGGAGCCGGAATGGAATGTCTCCTGCGCCGGAACGGCTACAGGTTGCCACAACCTTCGGAGCGGATCTGCAGCGCCTGTTAGGATCAATACATCGAGTTCAGCAGGTTCTCGAGTTGGAGGATGACCTACGAATCGAGGCCGACGTCCTCTACATAGGCGGCGCCATCGGCTATTATGTTTCACCTGATGGGAAACTCGCAGGCATGATCGTCCGGGAGCACGAGGACTGGGTCGTCCTTCCTCACAATGACCTCGCCGACGTGATCAGAACAGGTTTTGCCGTGTTTTCCAAGCAGCGGCCGCCTGAACTCGTTTCCCTTCCGCTTGGTCTCATGAGGCGTCAAGATCCTGAAGGAGGCGGGCATTGATGCCTTTGCCCGCATTTCTGCTGTTGGGTTTGTTTATGATCTGGCCATTCTGGGCAGATTCATGGGCTCAGGAATCGGCTTCAGCTGATCAGGCGATTGTCGAGGCCATGGCTCAAACCAGGAGTCAAATCGAACAGACGCGAGCGGACCTTGTGGCCGCACGGGAACGGATAGCCGAGGAACGTGTGGGCTTGGCAAGACAGGTACACGAACTCCAAGCAGAGGTGGTGTGGAAACGCCGCATATGGGATGTGAAGCGTATTGAGCTCAACCGCCGCGATGCTTTGGCTGAGACTACGCGAAATCGCGCGGAGTTGCTCATTGACCAGGTTCGGACAATCCGTTCGCTTCTTGTGGAACTCCGGCGTGACACAGAAACACGGTTAGGCATTGCTGACGCGGCATCAAGCCAACCGGAACTGAAGCATATTGACTCACTCCTCGACAGCGCTCTGGCCAACCCTGAGGTCCTGACTCATGCGGCATCAAGGCTCCTGAACCTCAATGCCGAACGAGCAAGAAATGCGGGTCTGATCAGAGCCACGACCGGTGCTGCTATTGGACCAGACGGTGAAGAGGTTTCGGGAACGTTCATCCATGTCGGCGGAGTACAGAGTCTCTTTCTCAGCGCAGATGGTTCTCTGGCCGGTCTCATTCGGATCGAACATGGCAGCCCGAATCCTCACGTCTGGCCATTCGATGGGCGTGGTACGCGAGCTACCCACGCGCTTGTCACCAGTGGCAGCAGCGCAATTCCTCTCGATTTGACCTCAGGTGTTGTGTTCCGGAGTTCGGAGGCCAAACGATCGACGATTGAGACTTTGAAGGCCGGCGGCGTTGTCATGATTCCCATAATAATCGTAGGCCTCCTCTCCTTCGGGATCGGGATCTGGAAGTTCGTGCAACTTCTGCGCGTGGACATTGCGTTTGATCGGCCATTCGCTGAGTTAGCCACGCTCCTTCGACGCGGCGACTTGAAGGGCGCTTCTCTATTGGTAGAGGCGGCCAAACCTCCACTCAAGCGTCTCTTGGAGGAAGGAGTTGATCATCATGCCGCTCCAAAGGGAACGCTGGAGGAGATTCTCCACGAAGCGCTCATAACAGAAATACCGCGGCTCGAACAGCACCTTTCATTCTTGGCGGTGGGCGCCGCGGTATCCCCTCTTTTGGGTCTCCTCGGTACGGTAACCGGGATGATCCACACTTTTAATCTGATCAGTGTATTCGGGACCGGGGATCCGCGAATGCTCTCCGGGGGAATCTCGGAAGCGCTGCTCACCACCCAAGCCGGATTGGCTGTGGCCATTCCCCTTCTTTTCATGCATGCATTTTTGAACCGGCGGGTGAACGCCATTGCAGATGGTTTGGAGAAAAGCGCCACAAGTTTCATCAATACCCTGAAGCTGAGGAATGGCGTGGCGGCAGCGACCGCAGCAGGGAAATAGGCGGGACCATTCATGGAAGAAACCAGGCTCGGATTCGACGAAGCTCTGGAGGAAGTTTTTGGGAAATCGATCCCGCCTTTTGCGGGACTTCCGATGAAGCTCCCGACGAGGGTTTGGGAACTTTGAACCTTTGATATGTTGAGCTCAACATATCAGGAGTTTGATGCAGTCGCTGTAACTGGCGATGGTGTTTTGGGAGTACTCTTTCTGATTGGCGAGGTAGTTACGATTGATAGAAGAGAACTCATCAACTACATTAAACAAGGAGGTAGG
>JAUXFG010000197.1 GCA_030620115.1 Candidatus Fermentibacterota bacterium | reverse complement strand
CATATACTTCTCTGGGTCTTTGACGAATTCGTCGCGGCAACCCGCGCAGCAAAAGTATACCTTTTTGCCTTCATACTCCGTGAAGATGCTCTTGTCTACGGGTTCGCCGGTGACCGGGCATTTCGTTTGAGCGGGCTCGACCTTCGCGACGGTGATACCCTCGGATTCAAGCTTCTCGATGTACTTCTCCGGATCATCCTTGAACTTCTCACGGCAGCCTTCACAACACAGATATACCCGTTGCCGGTTGTGATCCTCGTAGATCTCCTTGTTGATCTCGCCGCCCATGACCGGGCAAGTGGTCTGGTACTTGATGTCTGAATCGCTCTTCTCGCCTGCAATGCCATATTGAACCACGGCAACGAGAGCGACTATGGACAGCGTGAAGACGAGTACCTTTCTCATAGTTTCCTCCTTTGTTCGGCTGATATCTCAGCCCAACTCTAGCCCAGCGCGGCTATTCATTTGCATACCCATATATGCGCATATATGAGAACAGCCCATCGTGACATATACCCTGAGACACGCGAGAAGATCCGCATCTCCCTGCACCACGCATTTCTCATCCCGCGTCCGCCGCGGGACTGCAGCGTTACATTTGGCCCTGCCTGCTTCGTTACGCTCCTTCGGACTCCTCGATCCCGCGTCAGACGCGGGACAGAGGATACGCCTGCGGCTTCCAGCTCGTAGAGCCTACAGCCCGGAGAGGGTCCTCGGCCTGTCCTGAGCTCAGTCGAAGGGTCGCAAGCCTTGCAGCCAAAGCCAACTACTCCGCTTCGCGACGAAAGCCGATAAGAAGTGCAGGCCAAGTCACTTGTCCTGCTGCACTTGATGTTGGATGAACGATGCTTTTCCTTACTCTGGCAGGACTTAGGGTCCGCAATCTTGACGCACAGATTTTCCGTAGAATTGTTCTCCCCCATGTAGGGGCATCCGCCATCTGGTGGACCGTGCCCACCGGAGGCGTAGCCCCGCATTCTGCGCGGGATTGAGTGTGGAAGCTTTGAAGTGCGATGCTTGCGTTTTGTTCTACGGGAGCCATCCTCCCGCGCTCATCGCAGACTGTTCGATGAGCAACGGCCTACGCAAGCATGGCTTGCTCGGGAAAGGCGGTAGCATGGCTACCGCACTCCAAAGGGGGAGAATGGAAGACTGGCGAGAAAGCACGCTCTAGATGCGGGACAAAGAATGGGATGCAACAATGTGAAGTTATTTCTGCGCGAACCCTTAGTTCGGTCAACACGGCACAATCAGCCCTGAAAGCTCTCCCGGGAGACGCCACAGATGACCGCCATTGAGCCATCTGAGCACCAAGTCGATCTAGATCTCGTGGACGAGGCGAACCGGGGGGATTCTCAGGCCATGAAGGCCCTCTACTTCCGCCACAGAGACTGGGTCTATGGCCAGGCCTACCGTGTGTGCGAGAACGAGGATGATGCCCTCGATGTGGTGCAGGAAGTGTTCATCTACTTCTTCGCCAAGTTTCCGGGGTTTGAACTCCGCAGTCAGCTCAAGACCTTCTTGTACCCGGTAGCGCGCAACATCTCATTGAACCTGATCAAGAAGCAGCGCCGCGTGGTGCCGCTGGAACGTCGCCACACTGACAAGCTCACCAACGGATCTCCGCCTCCCTCCTCGCGTGTAGGCTTCTACGATATGATTTCCCGGCTCCCCGAAGACGGACAGGAAATCCTCCTGCTTCGATTCGCGGAGGATTTCTCCCTGCAACAAATCGCCGAGACTCTCTCGATCCCACTCGGAACCGCCAAATCCAGACTTCATCGGGCACTCACCCAGCTCCGGGCAAAGTTCGACTGAACAGCACCCGTTTCCTGGCACGAAAACGTCATCCCAACTGCTTTCCAAAACTGATTAAGTTCCTGCGCATAAACTTAATCAGTTTACTCAGGACTGCTTTCTAGTTTCTACTCCCTTCACACGCTTTCAATCGATTCTCCTCCTTCACTTTATCCTTCATTTCAGCATTTCCCCATTCCCTTCCCCCAGATTCTTCGGTCGCTTTGCTGCCTCAGAATGACACGTCTTGTCACGTCCAATACGAGCTATCAGGATCTCTGGAGGGACGTCCGCCAGCTGGCGGATCGCGTCCGTCGTATCGGACATCAACGGCCATGACGGAGCATGGCCCTCCATCATCCTCCACTTCGACGTTGGAGGTTCGATGACCGGCCAGATATCCCTTCACCCATTCCTTCCGTCTCTTCCTCTTCAGATTCCAGATTGCCAGATTGAAGATTTCAGATTTCCTCGGGAACCTTTTGGGCATGTGCGATGCTTAACGAGTCGGAGGAAAGAACGATGAGCGAGAAACTCACGACTGAACGGCATCCCGATCTGATGGAGCTCGAAGCTGCGCGAACCGGCGAGGCAACCGTGGCTGTGCGGGATCACGTGAAGGCATGCCCGCGCTGTCAGGAGATCATTGCCGAGTTGGACATGCTGGCTGTCGATGCCAGAGTGAATCGCCCCGCAGTGATGGGAACCCCAAGCCGTGCGGATGAGGCCGTGTTCTCGGTCATCGAACAACGATCCCAGGAAATCCGGTGGAGATATCCGAAGCGGAGGAGGTTCCTCACTAGGCCTGTATGGGCTGCTGCGGCAGCGATTGCCGTGGCGGTTCTGACGTGGTCTGTATTGTCACCCCATCGGGCGATGCTGCCGACTATAGTGAAATCCGTGAGCTATGCGGGAGATGTCGACCGGGATGGTGCGGTGGACATCGTGGATGCGTATCTCATGGCTCTCCGCCTTGAGTCGGGAATCAAGACGCCGGAGAATTGGGATCTCAACAAAGATGGCGCGGTTGACAAGCAAGACATCGCGGTGGTGACGCTTGCGGCCGTGGCAGTGGTGGAGGAGGCATGATGAAGAGGATCATCTTCGTACTCAGTCTCATTGCTGGGACGATCCCAGTCTCAGACGTTCAGGCACGAACGGCCCAGGAGTCGATAGTACGCTTCCAGGCCATAGATCTGTATGTGGACAGCGGGGAGCATAGGCTTGTCGCCTACCAGGTCGAGATGAGGTTCGACAAGAGCCGTGTGGAGGTTGTTGGTGTGGAGGGCGGGGAGGTGGAGGTCTTCAAGGACGCTCCCCACTATGATCCCCGCGGCCTGGCAGGCGGCAGGCTTATTCTCGCCGCGTTCACGACAGATCACAAGAATGCTCCTCAAGGCAGAACACGCGTGGCGAGGAGCCATCTTCGAATCGAGGGAGAAGGCCAACCTGACCTCGGAATACGACTGATCACGGCCGCGGAGCCAGGAGGGCAGCGGATCAAGGCAAAGGTGGATCTGGAGCCCGCGAACAGCGACACCATGACCAAGGAAGAGAAAGGTGGTGAGTGATGAAAGCAACGATGAAGTACCGGACTATTCTTGTATTCCTTTTCGTCATCGTGTCATTGTCATTTGTCGGCTGTGGGTTCTTGCAGAGTTTGGCTGGACGTGGGCCGGAGGAGACCGCTGAAGGCGTTGCTGAGGGGCCTGTCGCAAAAACGCCCGAGCCGGTCGAGAGACAAGTTCCAACAGGCAGAAATGGAAAAATCACCGGCAAGACCATCGATCAAGAGGGGAACCCCCTTCGGTACGTACAAATCGTGGTAGAAGGGGCCACCTTGGGAGCTGTGGCGGATGAGCATGGTGATTTCTTCATTGTGGGCGTTCCGCCCGGGAGCCATACCCTTCGAGCTTGCATGATCGGATTTTCAGATGTCAGAATCACTGATGTCTCTGTTTCCAGCGACTTGACTACTCATCTCGGGCCAATCTGGATGAGGGAGAAAGTCATCCAAGGGGAAGAAATCGCGGTAGTGGCTGAAAGGCCTCTTATTCAGACTGACGTTACGGACTCGCGCAGAGATATCCGAGGAGAGTCCATCGAAAGCATAATGGAGGCCATCCCTGAGGAAGCAATGAAAGCCCAATCCTCAGCAAAGGATCGAGAGAACGATGTTCATATGAGAGGGGGGCGTGCTGGCGAGACGACAATTATCGTTGACGGTATGACCGTCCATAAGCCATCCCCAGAGGTCGAACCATGCATGCCAGAACCGCTTCCCGCTATGGAACCCCGACCCATGTCACCTGTAGAAGTGCAGGCTGAACGGCCACCACTCATCCGTCCGGATGTCACGGCTACCAGCAGGATGACGAGCCGTGAGGGCGTGGAGACCGTACCGCCACCCGGGCCCCCTCGCATCAAGAAAACACGTCGGCCTGAGAGAAAGCGTGATCCATGGGAGACCACTGGTCTCGATACCGAAATCTGGATCATTGAGCGATCTGATGGGTCGGTGGAAGAAAGCGATTACGAGGCTCCGCTGTTGAAAGCGAAGCTGCCGGAGCAAGAGAAAGAGATTCCTCTGCCTCTGAAGCATACGGATGTGAAGGCGAGGATCGATGTTTTCATTGCCACGGTTGAGGTAACCCAGCAGTATCATAATCCATATGATACCAAGATAGAGGCGGTCTACGTATTCCCATTACCGCAGAGTTCAGCAGTGACGGATTTCCTCATGATCATTGGTGATAGACGAATCCGTGGCCTGATACGGGAACGGGAGGAGGCGAAGAGGATCTATCAGGAAGCCAAGGCCAGGGGCCACAAAGCCGCGCTCCTTACCCAGGAGCGACCGAACATCTTCACACAGCGGGTGGCAAACATCGAACCAGGAAAGGACATCGAAGTACAGACAACATTCTTCAATCCTTTGAAGTACGTGGATGGCGAGTATGAGTTCATCTTTCCGACCGTTGTGGGGCCACGGTTCAATCCGCCGGGATGGCAGGACGGTATCGCTGCGGTGACACGGAGGAAAGACGGCAAGTCGGGACAGCCCGTAGAGGTCGAGTACCTGAAGCCTGGGGAACCAAGTGGGCATGATATCGCCATAGAGGTGGATATTGATGCCGGCGTTGCTATCGAGGAGATCTACAGCAAGAGCCACAAGATCGAGATCGAAAAAAGAGGCAAGTCGCGGGCTATCGTGGGACTGAGCCCTACCGATCGTTTACCTGACAAGGATTTTGTGCTGCGATACAGGACTGCGGGAAACAAAACGAAAACCGCTATGATGGTCCATCGCGCTGAAGATGGAAACTACTTCGCCCTTGTTCTACAGCCACCGGCTGATCTCAAGGATCTGCCCCGTATGCCCCGGGAGATGGTGTTTGTCGTCGACTGCTCAGGAAGTATGACAGGTGAACCCATTTCCAAGGCCAAAGCAGCCATGCGGCAGTGTCTACGGAACTTGGATGAGCACGATACGTTCCAGATCATCCGCTTCTCGAACTCCGCCTCCAGGTTCGGCCCGACACCCGTGGCGGCAACCCCAGAAAACGTCCAACGTGCATTTCAGTTCATAAATGGTCTACGGGCGGACGGCGGCACTATGATGATCCGTGGCGTCAGAGCCGCATTGGATTTTCCTCATGACGAGAACCGGCTTCGCATCGTCTCATTCATGACCGACGGCTACATAGGGAATGAATCAGAGATCCTGGCAGCAGTACAGGAAAAAGTCAAATCAGCGCGGATCTTCAGTTTTGGCGTCGGGACTTCGGTGAATCGCTATCTATTGGAACACATGGCCAAGCTCGGGCGAGGCGCGGTCGCATATGTGGGGCTTCACGACAACACGGGCGACAAGGTAGATCAGTTCTACGAGCGTGCCACGCGCCCGGCCATGGCGGATATCGAAATCGATTGGGGCAACATGGAAGTGACTGACGTGTACCCCAAAAAGATCCCTGATCTCCTTGTGGGCCGACCAATAGTGATTACAGGTCGTTTCAAAGGCAAGGGGTCGACCAAAGTGAAGCTATTCGGACGCACTGGCGGAGAAAGCCGAACTGTCTCCCTCCGCGTCAATATGAGCAACACTGAAACAGAGCACCAAGGCATCCGTAGCGTATGGGCGCGGTGGAAAATCGCCGATCTCTCAGAGCAGGAGACCTATGCTTCCTCGGATGCACTGAAAGCAGAGATCATCAAAACATCCATCGACTATGGATTGATCTGTCGCTATACGGCCTTCCTGGCGGTGGACGGCCTGGAGAAGACGGCGGGTGATCACGGCATCACGGTAAATGTCCCTGTTTATGTACCGGAAGGTGTGAGGTACGAGACAAGCGTGAGCCAATAGGTTTTCTCCGGGATTGTGCGGTCATGAGAATCTTTGCCTGCGGTCAGAATGGCAGACCCTGGCCCGAATTTCTCAATAACTCCATGCAATACTGGGAAAATCCCCCTCAATCCCCCTTTGCCAAAGGGGGAGACGTTAGCCCGGACTTATTGAGAAGTCACCGAGGGTCGCCCTAATCCTCCTCT
>JAUXFG010000091.1 GCA_030620115.1 Candidatus Fermentibacterota bacterium | reverse complement strand
CCGGAACTCAACAGACGAGGGAGCCGTTCCCGGGTCTCAGTCCCGCATGTAGGGGCACGGCATGCCGTGCCCTCGGGAGACGTAGTCCAAGGTTGAGTGTGGAAACTTTGGAATGCGATGCTTGCGCTTTGTTCTGCGGAAGCCATGCCCCCGCGCTCATTGCAGACTGTTCGATGGGCAATCCCGCGCAGTACGCGGGACTCGGGAAAAGCGGTAGCATGGCTACCGCACTCCAAAGGGGAAAGTAGAAGATTGGTGAGAGATCCGCGCTCTAGATGGGGTGAAGATGGGATGTCGAAATGTGAAATTATTCCTGGGCGAACCCTTATTCCGATGTACTGCATGGGGGCGATACCATGCATTGATCAGAATCGTTTTCCCTGAACTCTGAACCCTGAAACCCGTGAACGGCTACGTGAAATAGGCAGCTTCACGGATCTCTTGAATTTCGCTCCCCATGGGGTGTCCATGAGCTATCAGCTACTGCATCTAACGCAGCAAGCGCGGTTGAGAGCTGCTCTGTGCACTGCGCAATTCTCGCGGCCACCGTCGCCACTGAACGACCTCGAGAACCGTAAAACTCCGCATCCAGATCGGAGAGCACCGAAAGGACCATCCTATTTGCTCTCCCCGCGCCGTCTCGTCTGAGCAGCCGATGGACCAATGACCATTCGATTAGAAGGAATACCACCAAGACCACGGCTGCGCCCGGAATAGCCTCCCAGGGGGGTGACTGGCCCTTCAGCACTGGCTGGATCAGCCGATACATCCAGTAGAGTCCCCAGGCCCATGCGGGAAGGTTGACCAACCAGTTCAGCAGATGCCCGGGTGCATCTACATGCTGCCGCCATCCTGAAGCCAGTGATCCCGCAAGATGGTCTCTGAACCACGAAACGATTCCATCACTCTCGGGCTCTAACTCCTCCAACTCCTCTCTCAATGCATCCGATGCCAGACCATTGGCGGGCCCCAATTGCGCACATGCCTCTAAGAGCAGCTTCTCTCGCCTTTCGAGCCGTGCCCAGAAGCCATAATTCAACCTTGCCCGCAACCACTCACCGACTTCGCCCGGCGTCGTGAATCGTGGGCTGTTGCCCCGCAGCCGTCGCATGACGTAGACCAGTTCTGCAACAAAACCGAATGGCCCCTCGAACGAAGACCCCCGCGCTGAGGCAATGGCGACTGCGAGTTCATCTTCACGCAGCACCAGTCGCTGGAGCGACACGGTCACTTCCTGCAGGAATTCAGAGAAGAGCATCCCGCACCCATCTTTCCACTCCTGCGCGGCTTGCTCCCACGCACCAGGGAGGAGGGAGCGCACAAAGGAGGTCACAATACCGGCCCGCTCTCTGACATTGCTTTGTTCGATCTCTCGGATCCGACTGGCATGGAGCTCCTCCCCGATATAGGAAACCAGCTCCCCAAAATCATCATCCAGCCGTACTCCCTCCTCGGAGTGCTTGGTAAGGGCATTCCTCGCGGAAAGTGCAAAAACGGGGCTCCCGTGGTAACCTGCCGTATCTAATTGATCCCGAAAGTCCTGTATCAGAGACGATTCAGGTGAGAGATCAGTCTTGTTGAACACAAAAGCGAAGGCTCTTCCTTCGTGATACTCCCTCAAAAGGCTGAAGAGGCTCTCAGAGACGTACTTCTCCCCGGTAACCACCACGAGTGCCAGGTCTGCCAACGCCAGTGCTCTCTCCAGAACTGCTCGATGTTCGGTGATGGCACTATCCACATCGGGGGAATCCAAGAGTACCTTGCCCAAGAGCTCCGGGCGACTATGCCTGATGATCTCCCCCTGGTCGAGTGCTTCGAGCCAGGGATCCACGTCCGAATGGTGGAGATAGATGCTGAATCCCGTAGTTGTCGGTCTTCGCGCTCCCGTTGTCGCAATGGTGGCGCCGGCAAAAGCATTCAGGAGCGTCGATTTTCCCACTCCCGTGCCACCAGTGAGCAGAATCCGGAATGGTCGACCCGGCGCCTCCAGGCCGTGTTGGACCTGTCCCAACAACGCAGCAAGCTGCCCCTCTCCATGGGAGAGCGAAGGAAAAAACGGACAGGCATTGGCAATGCTTCGAAGCGCGGCTATGGCAGCTCGGACCTTGGCCATTCTTTCCAGCATCAGAGAAGCTCCCGAGCCTGGGGAAAAGCTTCGATTGCTCGGCTGAGCTCATCTGCCAATTCTTCTCTGGGTGCGGGTACTTCAGCCCGAACCGCATTCACCAGGGACTTGGCAAGGAATTCTTCGAGACAACCGGCACGAAGATCGAGCAAACGCGCCCGGCATCTCCTGAAATGAGAATAACCAATGCCTCGCTCGATCAGGTATGCACTGAGCCGCTCGAATGCGGGAATCAGCGCCAAGTCAGTAGGATCGAGCCCCCCCGTGAGTACGGCGCCCAGCACGCCGGACCCTATCTGGAGTGTGGCCTTGGAAGCGACGAGAAAGGTTCGAAGCCCAGGTTTATCAGCGAGCTTTCTTGCCATGGCCTCGGTCTCCTCCTCCACCCAACGTTCCACCCCCATATCCACCTCATTCAAATATGCCGCCACCTTCTCTCTTCCCGGCGAGGGGGGGATGGCTTTGCTCCAATCATCGGCGGCTGATCTCATTGCCAGGGGTACTTCCTGAACAGTGCGCTGCAATCCTGTCCTGAGCAGTTCGCAGGCATCCCTGATACGATCTCGTTCCCGCGCGCGTCGTTCGGACGCCTCCTGCTCTTTCATAGTGGAAAAACCAGCGAGAGCGCCAAGTCTTGACCAAACGGTCCGTCCGATAGCACGAATTCCGCCGTAAAAATCATCAAGCACAGGGATGCGAAGATCTTGAAGAAGCCGCGCAAACACTCGATCCAGTTCGGCGAATTTCTCACCAGATATGTCCCCTCGGTATGCCTCGGTCACCCCGGCAAGCGCGCCATCGAACGCCCTAAGCATATCCAATAACCATTCCTGCTCGCGCATGAAGAAATCGCATAGCGTTTCGGCTCCCCTTTTCAGCTCATTGATGGATCCGTCCAATGCGCGGATCTTGACAGCTACACGTTGTGAGGCCCATAGTTCGATAATCTCCCGAATTGGATTGCCTCGGTCCACGGGGCATACCCCGTCTGTGCACCAGGGAATATCGACCACCGGTGTATTCCCCGCGTTTTCTCGCCACACGGTCCTCAAGAAGTCTTCGTAGGCATCATCCTCTTGGTTCTTGTTGAACACCGCCGCCATCTCGCGGCCTCGGGAGACCGCCGCTTTCAAGAACTGAATGACAACTTCGTCATTGTACTTCTCGGGCGTGACCACCACGATGATGGCATCTGCCACATTCAGGAGTCGGTGAGCCCACGCCCTGTTCCGGGCAAACTCGCTATCCATGTCCGGCGAGTCCACCAGCAGCACGCCGGGGGGTGGAAATCCCTGCGTTCTGGAAAGCATAACTGTCGGAAGCTTGGCGGCCTGCAGCCCCGTGGGGCCATTTGATCGTGCCAGTGTGACGTCATGAATAAAGCCCTGATCCTCCAACTCCTGCAGTGTTGGCTCATCAGCACAGACAACCGGCGTCTTCGTGCCCCGCGCCAATGCCGAGATCGCTGACCTCTCTTCCCCCACCACAAGGTTCACCACCGTGCTTTTCCCTACATTCGTCCCTCCCACTACCGCAATCACCAGGGGCCTCGAATTCGCCGACTCGAAGATGATCTTGTCGCGCAGAAGAGACTGAACCTCCTCTTGCAGCTGACGCGCCTCTCGCCCTGCGGCGCCTCCGGCAACAAGGGTAACACCCTCCATCAGACGCTTGAAGTCTCGCAAAATTCCGTGGTCACCACAGGGCATTGTCCGTCCTTTTCCTCTCTGCATTGAGTGAGAATTGGCCAATAGATGAACACAATTCATGTACTCCATCTTCCTGTGACAAGGCCGTTAGCGACTATCGGCGCGATCTATCGCAAAAGATAGACACTCACAGGTCTAGCCGGTGAGCTCCGAACCCTGAACCCCTAATCCTGAACCCCTAATCCGCCACTTCTCTGGCAAAGCACCGCAAGAACGCCTATTTTCCTTCCCGTCACTGTGTTTCGTCGCAACCCTCATTCAGGAGTTGTCGTGGCAACATCAATAGGTCTTGTAGGACTGCCGAATGTTGGCAAAACAACGGTATTCAACGCACTGGCTTCCGCTGCGGCGCCGGCGGAAAGCTATCCATTCTGTACGGTGGAGAAGAATGTTGCGGCGGTTGCGGTTCCGGACGCCATGCTGGAAGATCTGGCCCGTCTTCTGGGTCCAGAGGAGGTTGTCCCAACCACCATTGAAGTGATTGATATCGCGGGATTAGTAGAAGGTGCGAGCAAGGGCGAAGGCCTTGGCAACAAGTTCCTTGAGGATATCCGATCGGTGGATGCGGTCTTTCACGTGGTCCGTTGTTTCGGCAATCCCCATGTGGCTCATGTGGCAGGCAGCTCCGATCCGGTCCGCGATCTTGAGCTCGTGGATACGGAACTTGTGCTCGCCGACCTGGAGGTTGCCGTCAGGCGGTTGGCTCAGGAACGGCGAAAGGCGAAATCCCTGGCAGGCGCCACTTCATCCGAGGTTCACCTTTACGAGCAGATCAAGGCACATCTCGCCCGAGATAAAGCCTTGGCCACCATGGACCTTTCGAGCCGCGACTGGTGCATGGTTCAAGGCGACCGTTTCCTCACGGCGAAACCAAGCCTCGTGGTGGCGAATGTGGATGAAGATGTTGATGATATCTCCGGCGAAGCCCTTGAAGGGCTCGTCGCTGTCTCTGCACCGCGGCCGGTAGCACCCTTCCCCGCAGGGCTTGAAGCGGAGCTGGCGCCGCTTGATGCCGGGGAGAAGGAGCAGTTTCTTCAAGAACTCGGGCTCGAGGAAAGCAAGATCCCTGCATTATTGCGGGCCGGCTTTGATCTCCTGGGATTGATCACGTTCTATACTATGGCCAGGAACAAACTCCACGCGTGGCGCATACGGAAGGGAAGCTCGGCCCTGGAGGCGGCAGGAAGGATCCATAGTGATATGGCCGCTGGTTTCATTCGAGCGGATGTGTTCACCGCCCGTGATCTCCTGGCGCACGGAACCGTAGCTGAGCTTCGTTCAGCGGGGAGGTTGAGAAGCGAAGGCAAAGACTATAAGATCTGCGATGCTGATGTTCTTTTTATCCATTTCCGGACCTAGTGTTTGCTACGCTACGCAATTGGGGCGTTGGAATGGGGGAAGGGAGAGGAGAGAGTGTTCAGCGTTGAGCGTACAGATGATGGAACTGGGACGCAGGAGAGATTCTTCGCTCCCTGTGGTTGTTCAGAATGACAGGGGTAGTGCGCAGATGGACGTGACTGTGGCGGATGAAGAGAGGATGCACCGCGTGTCATTCTGAGGGAGCGACGCGACCGAAGAATCTGGGGGGAGGGAGATCGAGGCTGAGTTGGCACAGAAGACATGGCATGCTAAGGAGTTGGCGAATTTACGAGACGTCATACATATCCGGCCGAAGAGTTGGTCTGGGCGCGTGAGGCCTGAGGTGATTCTATGCAGTTGATCATTTTGGCGGTAATCGCCATTGCCGGTTACTTCCTGGGAACAAATCTCTCCGCGGGAGATCCCCGTGTAGTAATCGGTCTTCTGGCATTTGTCGGCGTTCTGGCGAGCTTTTCCAAGCCATTCGTGGTCCTCATGTTGCTGCTCGTGCTGGCGCCATTCCACGGCGTTCTGAGGGCGTATCTCCTTGGCCCCTCATCCGCGCTCTGGAAAGAGTTTCTTGCGGTGTGTCTCGCCATCGGTTGGCTGGCACGACAGATCGTGCACCGGCAGAAGCTCCGGCCCAATGGGCTAAACTTACCCATTGGGCTCTTCACCGGTTTGGCCGTCATGCATGCATTCACTTCACCCACGCTGCTTCAAGGATTATACGAGCTCAAGAAGATGGTTCCTTTTATTCCGATCTTCTACTTCGTCGCGAACAATCCTCTCACCAAGAGCCAATTGAAAAAGATTATCTGGGGACTTCTTGCAGTTGGTACATTTACCGCAGTCATTGCCATCGGCCAAAGGCTCGCGGGAGGCGGGTGGCTCATCGAGCACAACCTGATGTACGTCGGGCGGAATGTGGCGTTCCCCAATTCCAACTTCCTCAGGGTTTGGTCTACGTTCGGAGGGCCGGGCTTCTTCGCGGCGAATGTACTCGTATACCTCTTCATCGCCTCGGCGCTCTTTGTGAGTAAAGATAGCGAGATTAGCAAGCGCCTTGTTTTCTTCATCATGGTCATCCTGTTTACCTCTCTGGTCTTCACCATGTCGAGGGGGCCAACACTTCTATTTGGCCTGGGCATGATAGCAATGAGCCACTTCAGCGGTCGGAAGAGCCCACTCCTACTCATGCTGCTGGGGGTTCTCGCCATTCTCCTGATCTTCCCCGCCGCCTTCAGAGAACGTGCCGCCATGACGTTCGGAGAAGAGGACTCGAGCTTTCAGTTTCGCACGTGGTTCCTCTTCAACGTGGGAATACCCGACATGATTCAACATCCGCTTGGCGCCGGACTGGGTACTACTCGGGGATTCAACTATGGCGTGGTTTCTGGGCTCTCACAGGTTACCGGCTTAACGGGTGAGTTCCAACGCCTGGAGGGTGGGACGGAAAACGGCTACCTCCACATCGGCATTCAGATGGGTTTTCCCGGTCTTGCACTCTTCGTCTGGATCTTCGTGCAGTTTTTCGCCACGGGCTTCGCTATCTTCCGGAAACTCAGCGATCCTTTTCTCAAGGCAATCGCCTTGGCCGCCCTGGCCGTGAATATGGAGGTCACGGCAGGGAACATGATTGGCGTTGCCTTTGATGCCTTCCCCCTGGATCTCTACTACTGGTGTCTTGCCGGGCTGCTTGTTTCGCTCCCAGAGGTCGAAGCGCGCTCCAAGGAAGTGGAAGAGATGGAACGTGCACACGGCCCTCCCGCGCCCTATAGGATCAGCTAGTGATCCCATGGTGAATGTGTGGCAAAGACATAATCTGTCGGCCCCCTCCTGCATCTCTCGCAGATTCTCTCGTGCAGCCCTCCGACGAAGAAAACACCGGCATCGTTGCAGGCTAGCCCGGACTTCTCGGTAGCAGGCCGTTGCGGCACTATCTGTCCATTGCTGATCTCTACCCGCCGGAGCGACACGGCGGCTCGGAGCGAGTCATCGATGAGCTCTCCCGGGCACTTCGAACCCTTGGTCACAGACCTGGTATCCTTGCCGGGGGGAGCAGCTGGCAATACCCTGATTCACAGGACCCGATACCCGAGTGGCGCTACCCTGTCGCCCTGTCGCCGTTGCCCCTCCTGGCAATCACCACATATCTTCGCTTGAGGCATCTGGATGCGCTCCCCATCCCGGTCCGTGATGGCGTAGTGCTCCTCCATCATGCGATCTCAGGTTGGACTGCTTCTTCGACAGGTCATTTGAAAAATCGACAGACCGTGAGCTTTTTCTACGGTCCAGTCGACGAAGAGTGGCTTCTCCAGTGGCGGGGAACGACGAAAGACCTGACCCGCAGGACCGTATCACCTCTACTGGCAGCAGTTTTTCCACCACTCCTGCGGGCCATGCAGCGGGCCAGCCTGCGTCGTGCTTCCAAGGTCGTGGTCTTGGGATCATACAGCAAAAAACAGGTTCAGCACCTGCTGGGAACCAGGAGCCCTGAGATCGTGGTCATGAGGCCCGGTGTGGACCTCGAGCGATTCCACCCACCTTCAGACAAGCGTTCCGCCAAAACGGATGTGTGTATCGAGCCGGACCGCCCGGTACTCCTGACCGTCCGTCGGCTTGTGCCTCGAATGGGTCTTGATACACTACTGGACATGCTCTTGATGGTGGCGGCGACACATCCGCGGATACTTCTTGTCATCGTGGGACAAGGCGTCTTAGCCGGACGGCTGCAGTCGCGGGCAGATGCCGCAGGATTGGCCTCGAATCTGCGGTTGACCGGGTTTGTGCCCGAAAATGACCTGCCGAAATACTATCGAGCGGCTGACGTATTTGTGCTCCCCAGTACCGCGTTGGAAGGGTTCGGCCTCGTATCTTTGGAGGCGTTGGCAAGTGGAGTTCCCGTTCTGGCCACCAACATCGGTGAGACACCCCTTCTGCTTGGCGAAGCAAATGAGATCACAAGGATCGTCGCCCCACATTCCCCGGAAACCATGGCGGCTGCATGCATCGATCTCCTTGCCATGTGTCAGGATCTCCCCGAAGCATGCCGGGCTTTTGCCTGCGGATTCTCTTGGGAGAATATGGCCTCGGCTCTGGATGCCCTGGTTCAGGATCTCACATGAGTCAGGTCATGCGCATCTTGCACCTGGTCCACACGCCAGGACCCGGAGGCACGGAGCAAGTGGTTGAGAACATCGTTGCATGGCTCCCTAAGGAGTCCGTCAACCAAACGGTTGCCGCCCCCAATGGTCCTCTCGGCAAGGCCATCATTAACCAGGGAGCTCGGTTTTTCCCGCTGCCATTCGCTGCGCTTCGCCGCTCATATGATCCACGAATCGTGCTTCCGGCTTTGCGTGCTGGTCCTTCGATCCTCCGCGATCTGCGACGGATCATCCGTAAAGTCTCACCAGACATTATTCATGCGCACAGCGCCAAGGCCGCAATCCTCGCACGTCTGGCCGTGGGCAGATCCCACCGCCTCCTGATCCTCTGGCATGTGCACGACTACTTGCCGTTGGGCGCCTTCAGACAGGTTTGGAGAAGGCTCGCCATCCACTCCGCAGATGCCATGGCGGCTGTATCTCGGGATGTTGCACATGAGGTATTCGGTGACCACCGCGTTACGGTAATACACAATGCAGTGACCTTCCCCGCCAAGGAAAAGACATACGGGCAGAGCCTCCGGCACCAGCTTGGCATCCCGCCAGAGGCACTTGTAGGAGGCTATGCAGGACGACTCGACGAGGAAAAGGGACTCGGGACACTGCTCGAGGCCCTGAGACTGCTCGATTCCTTTGACTCATCCCTCTATCTGCTGCTGGCAGGAGATTCGCCCTTCCATGGTGATTCCGCGCTGTCGTTCTGGCGAAGCCATATTCGGCTTTGGGGGATCGACCACCGGGTCCGCTTTCTCGGACGACTTTCGGATCTCGATAAATTCTATGCATCCATCGATCTGTTCATCCTTCCCTCCCCACGGGAACCATTCGGGCTGGTGGTACTGGAGGCCCTCTCCCGGGGTATCCCGGTAGTGGCATGCAATTCAGGAGGTCCGGCTGAGATACTCCGTGGTTTTCAGGGCGCCGTGCTGGTTCCGCCGCACGACGCCGCCGGGTTGGCCGCCGCCTTGAGGGAAACCATAACGAATAAGGAGATCCACAAGGCGGCACAGGAATTAGGGCCTCCTCTGGTGCGAACGCGCTACTCCCCTATGGTTCAAGCAAATGCGATTCTCTCGCTCTATAAGGAACTGCTCCCGTGAGAAAGGAACTACTCCAGCTCCTTCGATGCCCGTCTTGTCGGCGGGATGGTTCGCTATCGCCCCAGCGTATGCACATTCGAGAAGACAAGCTATGGGAAGGCTCTCTTCGCTGCAGCGCCTGCGGCGCTTCCTATCCGCTCTCGGAGGGCATACCCGATCTCATCGCGGACCCCTCGCCCACGGTCCTGAACGAACGGGAAGCCTACGCGAAGAGCAAAGAAGAAGTCGCCGCGCGGATTCAAGCTCTGGCGCCTGCAACAAAGGAAATAGAGCTGCGAAGGATCGCGCTGATGGAACATACGGGCGAACAGTTCCAGCTGACTTCCGAGCTGAACTTGGAGGGCATTCTCCCGCATGTCCGGCCCCTGCCCGGCATGTGGCTCCTGGAGCTTGGCGCGGGTTCGGGGTGGCTGACAAGCCGTTGGGCGGCCCTTGGCCTTTCTTGCGTTGCCACCGATATCTCGAAGGATCTGAAGCTCGATCTGTCGCCCCTCATCATGAAACAACGGAGGGTCTACTTCGATCGGGTCCTTGCCGATATGACTGACCTCCCATTTGCCGCGGGCTTCGACCTTGTGTTCGTCTCCGCCTCGCTTCACCATGCGGAGAATCTAGGGGCGAGCCTGTGCGAGGCGGCACGTGTGTTGAAACCTGGGGGAAGGCTTGTAGTGATCAATGAACCCATGCACGGGCTCTTGCGGCGCAGCGGCAAACGATTCATTGACCAGGCCGCCGAAGACAACCCCGGGATCAATGAACAGAGTTTTAACTACTTTCAGTGGCGGCGTGCTCTCCGAGGCGCATCCCTGTCCCCCGTTTTCCTCTTCCCGCCCTACTACGCCGCCATGCTTCAGGAACAGACAGGACGCTCGGTTTCTTCTACGCGGTTGACCAAGCTCGCGCGGCTGATCTGGAGATCACCATTGAAGCGGCTAGTCTACACACGCACAGGAACGGCTATTATCCAACTCCTCCTTGGAATGAATGTCTGTCTGATCGCAGAGAAAAGGACGGGGATCCCACGATGACCTCAAGGACACGGCCATGGCCTCGGATGCTCTATCCGCTTGCACTTGTTCTCCTCATCCTGATGGGCGCGGGTCTTAGGCTCTGGCACCTCGATGATCAAAGCCTATGGCTCGACGAGGCGCTGTTCGTCCAGGCCGCGCAAGCACCCGGCATAGGCGATGTGGTGGATTACATGGTGCACCAGGATTTCCATCCCCCCGTGTACGCACTTCTGCTGAGAGCCTGGTTGGACCTGTTCGGGGATTCCGACTTCACCGTTCGCCTCCTCCCGCTCTGTTGTGGGATAATGCTCATACCGCTGACTGCGTGGGCCGCATTGATTCTCACCAAGAACCGGGTGGTGGCTCTTCTCGCTGCGGTCATGATCACCTTTGGCGGTTACCACCTCTATCTCAGCCAGGAGGGGAGACATTATGCGTGGTTAGCGGTCATCGGAACGGTGCACTTCATCTCCTTCATCAGGTTCACCACAGACGGCACGAGGAAGTGGTTCGCGCTTTTGGTAGTGAGCGCCGTGGTGGGGCTCTTTTCCCACTATCATATGTTACTTCTCCTGGCAGGTGAGTTGGTGCTCTCGTCTTGGTGCACAAGGAGCCGGGGGATCCGCTTTGCGGTTATCTTCCCCATCTCCCTATTCCTGGGTCTTTGGGGGCATGCACTTCTGGTTCAGAGCGGCCATAGAGCCCGATGGGGCGAGGGCCTCATCGATCCGTTCTCGGGGATAGCCCATCTGGCGTTACACCTCGGCAGAGACCTCTACTGGACGATCCTTGATTTCTCCTCGGGCAAATACGTGCTCCTGGCCGGCGAACTGGGCTTGGATCTCCCCGATCTTTTCAAGCATTTCTCCTTTCTCGTCTTTATCTTTCTTGCCGTCATGGGCATCCGCGAGCTAGGCCGTCGATTGCCGGGCACAGCCCTCACGTCTCGCGGAGTCATCATCACACTTGGGTTGATATCCGTAGGCGGCGCCATTGCCTCAGGTTTGCACCAGGCCAATGTCTATGATACGAAGTATGTCTCTTTCGTCGCGCCATGGTGGGCAATCCTCGTGGCCGCAGGTGCACGATGGAGCCTTTCCCGCTTCATGGGAAAGATCCTCTGCATCGTGGCCTTGGGAGCTCTTCTGGTCTCGGCCTCCAGATTCCATATGGAGGCCATCCCTTGGAAAGAGGACTGGCGCACCGTTGCAGCACTACTCCAAGAGCGCTGGGAACCAGGTGATCTTCTGCTGCAGCGGAGGCACTACACTGCCCCCTGTCTGGACCGCTACCTTGATTTCAGACCGGAGAGACTGGCCTCAGGCACAACATTCCTCCCCGATAGCACGGTGGCTGACTCAGTGGTTACCGAATTCCGCGAGCGGGGGGGGAGGCGTCTCTGGGTCGTGATGAGTCACGATGAATACGGGGCACGGATGTTAGGGCTTCTCTCCCTTGTCATGCGGAATGACAGTACATGGACGCGGCAAGGCATCATGGTAAACGAGTTCAGGATTCCCACAGGCATAGGAATAACGGAAGAGCGGTGACATGAAGATCGTCTGGCTTCTCCCCTATCCTCCCCTGCCTGTGACCACCGGCGGCAGGCGTAGAGTCAAGAACCTGATCTCCAGGCTTTCCGGAAACCATGAGATCATCTTGGTCGCATACCACAGGGGAGAGCCCGAACATGTCATCAAGGAGCTGGAGGGTTTGATCTCCTCTTTGCACCTGATAGAACGAAGACCAACCCGAAGCCCTTGGAATCCGCTGCTCTGGGCCGTGAGCCCATGGCCCTTCATGGTGGTGGCGAATAGCTTCAACAGCCGTATGGTTGACACATTACGCCACGTGGTAAAGACCGAGAAACCCGACCTTGTGCATTGTGAGCACTTCCACATGTGGAGGAATCTCACCCAGGCGAAGACAGCCCATTGGCCTCCCGTCCTCCTCTCACAGCAAGGTCTCGAATTCCTTGTCACGGAACGATTCCTGCGCGTACACCATTCCCCACTGCGGTGGGCCGGGCTACGGATCGAATTGGCCAAGGCAAGACACTACGAAACACAGGCATGCGCCCAGGCGGATGGCCTTGTTTTGGTCTCGGAGAAGGACAGGGAGCTTCTTTCCCGCGTCCACCCTCTTCCCTTGTGTTGGATCGTACGTAATGGTGTGGATCTGGAGCGATTCAAACCGGTCACAAGGGCCCGCGCGAGCAACCCGATAATCCTCTTTGTGGGTACCTTCTCGTTTTTCGGGAACAGGGACGCGTTGGCCTATATTATCAAAGAGATTCTACCCGAGGTCCAGAGACAACAGCCCGGAGTCGTGCTCCAAGTCATCGGTGAGCGACCACCGCGAATCAACATCCCCGGGGTCGAGATATTGGGGGAAGTTGACGAGCTACACCCCTTCCTCCAAAAGGCCACCCTCTTGTTGGCGCCTCTCAGAACAGGGAGCGGGACAAAACTCAAAATACTTGAGGCCATGGCGTGCGGCCTCCCGTTTGTCACCTCTTCCATCGGCATCGAAGGCATCCATGGCGCGGAAAGCGCGGGGCTTGTGGCTGACGATACGCGAGGCCTTATTGACGCGGTACTCGGAATCCTGCGGGAGCCCGGCCTTGGGCAAGAAATGGGGAGACAAGGACGGCGCATCGTCGAACAGGGCTACTCGTGGGATAGTAGTGCCCGGGATCTTGAATCCGCGTGGCAAGAACTGATGCTGACACAGGCATCTCGAGGCTCGCATGCTCCTTGAAGCCCACAGCCTGAGCTTTTCCTACGGGAATACGCCCGCTCTCTCCGACCTCACCGTCTCGCTCCCCAATGGAGCCACCGGCCTTCTCGGGCCCAACGGTGCGGGCAAAACGACGTTTGTCCGTATCATCATGGGCCTGCTGCGAATTCCAAAAGGCAAGCTGAGGGTGCATGGTCGGGAAGTCGCCACCGAGTCGAAGGCATTGAAGGCAGTGATCGGGTTGGTACCCGAGGGAGAGATCCTGGTGCCTGATATCACGGCAGTGCAATACACCGCCTATGCAGGGAGGATTTCGGGACTTTCGAGCACCGAGGCCATGGACCGTGCCCACATGGTGCTGCATTACGTAGGCCTTGGGGGTGATCGTTACAGGAAAATCGATGGGTACTCCAAGGGGATGCGCCAACGGTTGAAGCTGGCCCAGGCCTTGGTCCATGACCCCAAGCTTCTCATCCTGGATGAACCCACTGACGGCATGGATCCTAAGGCTCGCGACGAAATGCTCGACCTCCTCAAGGAACTTGGCAATGATCATGGAAAAGACTTGCTCCTCTGCACCCATCTTCTTGATGACGTCCGACGGGTATGCCGACGCGTATTGGTTCTATCCCAGGGTCGAAAGATGGGTCTGGTCGACATCGAGATGCAGGGTAAGGATACTGATCTCTATGCAGTGACAATGAGAGGTCCGATTCCGCCGTTCATCGACTTTCTGGAATCACATGGCTTCAAGGTGGATGTGGATACGGATGGCGAGGGACAGATCGCCTTGTCGCGAGGCGCCGCAGATCAGTTTATCCAGCACGCGGTTTCCCAGAGTGTGCAGATCAGACGCCTTGTCCCCCTGCGGGAAAGCCTGGAGGAAGTCTTCACCAGACTCGTGAGCAAGGATACGTAGAGATGCCGGCATTCCCCTACGAATCGCTCCCTACTCCTCCCCAACCATCTCCTCGTCCATGGCTCGCGCTCTTTGGTATGTACTTCAGGAAACAGATCCGGCGCAAGAGTGTCATAATCCTGCTTCTCATCGCCAATATCCCCACTGTGGTGGGGGCAGTGTTCCTCTATCTCATAGGCCAGGGCAAGCTCCACGGAGGTCCGTTTTCAGAGGTGATCCCCACCATCGAGCTCGGCCTCGCCAGGCCATTTGTCGACAGTTTTGTTTTGAGTGCGGCAATCTTGGCCGCCGTGGTTGGTCCCGCCGCGCTGGCGGGTGAGCGACGCGCGGGAGCCACCCATTTCCATATTATCCGCCCCATGTCCGCATGGGAATTCCTGTTCGGCCACTGGCTTGTAGTGGCGGTGATTCTCCTGTTCACCACGCTCGTCCCGCTCACCATGCTGTTCCTGTTCGCACGGCTGGTCATCTCGCCGGAGCTCCTGGCTGCATTGCCGTGGATTGGCCTCCTTCGGATCATGGCCTTCAGTTTTCTCGTCTCGGGCTTCATGAGCCTTATCGTTATCAGCCTTTCCGCCGCGGGGAACTCCCGCCGGGGAGTAACCATGCTTTGGCTCTTGCTCTACTTCGGGACGGATATCATAGGAAGTATTGCCAGAGGCACCGGCCTTGGCGGCAAATTCGCCCGATGTATCAGCGTGCCGGAAAATTTGGACCAGATATCGAGCCTCGTCTTGGAGAATCAGCTCAGGCACAGTGACTGTGGATACGGGGCAGTGGTCGTGCTTGGATTTCTCCTCCTGCTTTCCGTGCTTGGACTGATCAGGGGGGCTCGTCACATTGCAGATGTTTAGCCCCGTTATCTCTTTGACGCGCGCATCCAAATGGTACGGCGAAGTCCTTGGTCTGAGCGCGGTGGATCTCGAACTCGACAAAGGTGGCGTCGTGGGCCTGCTCGGGCCCAACGGGGCGGGAAAAAGCACCATGATGGGCCTCCTCGTCGGTCTCCTCCACCCATCTGCGGGCCGAGTGGAAGTATTCGGGGAGGTTCCGCCTGGTTCGCCAGAGCTCCGGGCGCGCATCGGCATCTGTCCTGAAGGCGAGCCCTTCTACCCGGCCATGAGTGCCATCCGATTCCTGGTTTTCATGGGCAGACTCTCAGGCATGACACGCAGCGCGGCAAAGACACGGGCCGAGCAGCTTCTCCACGAGTTGGGGATTTTTGCTCTGGCGGATCGCGAGCCGCTCACCATGAGCAAGGGAGAGAAGCAGCGGGTCAAGCTCGCACAGTCATTGATGCACGATCCGGATCTTCTCCTCTTGGATGAGCCGCTGT
>JAUXFG010000274.1 GCA_030620115.1 Candidatus Fermentibacterota bacterium | reverse complement strand
GCGGTTCTTGGACACCTGGAGGGCAGCCAACATGGTCGCCTCAACTCTCGACATTGCCGTTTCGTTGGAGGTTTCCCGTAAGGGAGGGTGCACTCGGAGACGCGTGCGAACGATTGCAGAGTTATCCGGAAAAGTCGTTCAGAAAGGCGCCACATACGAGCCGGAAATGCAGGTCCTTTATCAGTACAACGGCACCAAATTGGAGGGGCCGATGAATCCATCCACTCACGCCGAAGCCTTCCGCGAAGCCGGTATCGCCACGAGATCTACATGACGGAGGTTTGATCGATGCTTACCAGTATCTTGATGGCATTCATTGGGGCCATAGGGATCTTCCTCGTGGTATTGTCTCTGGCATGGAAACGTGTGCCGAACAGCTTCGAGCGCATTAAACGCCTGACGAGCCATCACGAAGACTTGCCTGAAGCTCCCCCCGAGCCAGGTGACAGCCTTCTCAAGACATTCCGCAAGAAAGGCCTTGCCGCTTCCATCGCACAGGCGGATCTACCCGTGACGCCGATGGAGTTTCTCCGCACCGGGATCGCGATTGGACTGGCTGCCTTCACAGTCGCCTTCATCCTGACGGGCACGATCGTCGTGTCGATCTTAGTCAGCCTTATCAGTTTCATCCTGTACATCCAATGGCTGTACCAGCGTCGCGACTCAAAGCGGCTCGAATACGAAGAGGCACTTGCGGATATGTGTGATCGCCTGGGCGTTGGAGCGCAGCTGTATGGTTCGCTGAAAGGTGCCATGACGCACGCCGCCGATATGGCTTCTGAGATTGTACAGGGCGACTTCAATACCTTCGCAAGCCAGATCACTTCCGGAGCAAGCATCCATGCCTCGTTTGAGGAGATTCAGCGAGCACGACAGAGCTATTCATTGGATCTTCTCGTCGACACCCTGGACGTTTGGTCCAATCGCGGTGCGACCATCCCTCTGCACCAAATCCTGAGCCCACTGAGTACGACAATCAGGGAGACAGCAAGCGAGCGTAGGCGCATGCATTCAGAGCTATCTGGCGTGCGCAACCAGATGAGGCTTGTGGCCATCGCACCAGTGATCCTGGTGGCCCTGCTGCGGTTCTCCTCCCCTGCTCTGGCGAGCATTTACGCCTCCCCGCTTGGAGAGCTCATTCAAATGGCGGCCTATCTCATTGCGCTGGTGGGGTTCCTGATCGGCACAAAGGCGCTGTCCAAAGTAGCTAAGGTCCTGGAAATCGAGGATGCCTGAGGAGGGATCATGATGGGTACCATTCTTCCCTTGTTACTGGCCATACTCACGAGTCTAGGATTGTTTATGATCGTGACCTCCTTCGCCGTGCGACCCTCTGCTTTCATGCGCATTCGCGCCACCGAGACCGGCCCACGCCTGGTGGGGATGGCAGAGGGAACGATCCTACATGCCATGCTCATGGACATCAGCAAAAGGATCAAGCCTGAAGGCGAGGATCTGCTCAACCGGCTGCGCCGGTCTGGATGGATATACAAATCGCTGGCAGAGTTCTACGCCCGTAGGATGTACTCGGCTTTTCTATACCTGGTCCTGGCGGTGGGGATCCGCTTTACATTGGAATTGTTAATCGGCGCCTCCATGGTGCCTTTGGGATCGGCGATCTTGGGGACGCTCGGCGCAGTCTATGGCTTTTCCCTGCCAGATCGGCTTGTGAATAGGGCAATACAGAGAAGAAGATACCGACTGTTGAAAGAGATGGGGTTTGGTCTGGATCGCATCGCGCTCTTCCTCCGATCTGGAGCAGATATCGCCGATGCCCTGGCGCATACCCGCGATGTGGGACTCTTCGGTAAAGCCTGCGGCAGGCTGGCGTCAAGCCTCAGCATGGGGCGGTCCATCATGGAGGCCACGAATGATGTTCGACACGATCTGCCCAAGACGCCGCAATTCGATGAGTTCTTGGGGATGGTGACTGTGGCTATTCAAAAAGGGCAGAGTCTGGTTGAACCCTTTCAACTTCGGGGTTCCGCGATGCGGCAGCAGCTGAAGCTTGAGATCATCGAAGAGGGAAACCGCGCCAAGATCAAAGTGGTCTTGATCACTTCGGTCGTAATTCTCCTGGCCAGCATCATCGTGACCATCTTACCCACATTGATTCTGCTGACACAGGAGGGTATAGTTTAGAAGTTGATTGGGTAATATGAAGGAACAAATGCGGACACGGAATTGTGCTCTGATAGGGCTGATCGCGTTTCTTACAGCAGGCGTAGTAGCCTGCGGTCGTGTCACGACGCCTGAAATACCTGACGTCACCAGCGGGGTTCCAACACAAGCCGGGCAGGTTGAAGCAGGTCCCTACGACGTGATCGAGCTGCCGCTTGATGCCGTTCCAGAACCTTCTCTGGAAGCGGTTTTCCATCCGGAGTTCCAGGATCCCAAAAGCAGAGCCTTCGTGCAGGTGCTCAGGGTGCTCAACGACCCCAGGCAGATCCCGCTTGACCGATGGTTGTATACATACCCCAAAGGCGGAGAACCCGTCGTTCATCCCGATGCAGATTTGTGGCGGGACCGACTTACTGAGGAGGGGTTTTCGGCGCTGGCTGTTTACGTGAAGGTGCGGTCTCCTGACGAAGGACAAACGCGGGATCCCTTTTTCCTTCCGAGATCTCGAGATGGAGACCGGCTTGGCGCCTGGCCAGCGCTGGAGGTGGTGGACCCAGAAACGGGTGATGGATTGCCATGCGCGCCACCAGAATACGCAGCCGGACGCGAAGCATATCCGGTTCCAGATACTGGACAGGTCTTCGATTCAATGGCTTACTCCCCACCCCAACCCTGGTACACCTCAGAGAATAGAACAATTCCCGCCGGTGATACCCGAGAGGGATGGATGCTGTGCCTTTCCCCGGATATAGAAGCAGATGAGGCGCGGCTAGAGTGGCGCTACACACCAATAGAAAGCGAAATGGAGCAGCAAATCACAGCCTGGACGTCCCTACACCGATTGCCTGTTGGGGATTGGCACCTCATCCCTGATATGACTGTGCGGGCATGGAACGAAGATGATGAAGAAGATGAAACCGGTCCCGGAGCAGGACCCGCGCCCCCACCGGGTGTTGTTCCCACGGCCACGAGCATCATCCCAACCGGTGAGTCTGAGGTGGTCTATCAGGGACCTGTATGGGTGTCGGTGGGCATCGGCATGTCCCATCAGCGGATAACGACCGGCCCCGGTGGAGTGCAACCTTCGGATACCCTCGGCTCCCCTGCTCCCGGCGAATGTGCGGGCGTCGGGGTCTGG
>JAUXFG010000182.1 GCA_030620115.1 Candidatus Fermentibacterota bacterium | reverse complement strand
GAACATTCAACATCGAAGTCTTGGGGGAAGAGATGGGGGAAGAGATGGGGGACGTTCGAGACCCGCCTTCGTCGGATGGCTTCCGTCTTCTCCTGGCGGATGCGCCGTGACCAGTCGGCGTGGCAAGCAAAGTTCGGGACGAAGTTCTTGGGAAGCTGGTGAGCTGGTGAGCTAGGATGAGGAGAGAAAGGAGATGAGGGCTGGTTTTTCTATCATTGACAAGATCCTATTCGGTCCGCTAACATATGAATTAGTGTAAATGTGTTGCTCTTGTGTGAGAAACAGAGAGCAAGAACCTGGTCGCGGGAGACGCCTGGGCGTGTTCCCGCCAGCGGAGACGTGTCGTTCTGAGATTGGAGGGAGAGGGAATGAGACCAACAACAGCACACAGATGTGCATCAGGTATCCTGCCGACAATCGTATTATTGGCAGGCTTCTTGATGATAGCAGCAGAGAAAACATCTGGAGAGGATCCTGAGCTTCTCGCGACTTCGTCAGGAGAGGAGACGGGGGTGAGGCTGAAGATCGGCGCGGGGGAAAGCGTGAAAGACGATGCAAAGGCCGCCGTTGAAGAAGCTTACCAAGAAATGCTCGCGGGGTTGGACAACCAGAAGCCTCAGTTTGTGGTTCTGTTTGGCGAGGTGAGCTATGACTCGGATGAGATCCTCGCAGAACTCAATCGACTCCTGGGTTCCGGAGTCAGGATTCTGGGAGCCACTTCGCTTGTGGGGGTAATGAGCAATGGAGGATTCAGCATAGGCGATAATGGTTCCTTGGCTATGATGGGATTCTCCTCCTCTGATATGACACTTGGACTTGGTGTTTCGGTTCTCGATGATACGAGCTCGGCGAGCGAAGCAGGGAGGGCGGCTGCGTTGAACGCCCTGGAGGACGCCGGCAAGGGAATAGAGGAGAAACCGAAAATTGTTCTCATATATACCGGCAGCTTCGAGCTGGGCATTGATGAGGAGATACTATCCGGTATCGTGGAGGTTTTCGGGAATGATGTTCCGGTAGTGGGAGGGGTAGCCTCGGATACTCATTTCGCGGGGAACTGGAGGGTCTTTGCCAATACCAGAAGCTATCAGAAAGGCGTGGTGGTTGGCGCCATCTATACGGACTTAAAGGTTGGCTACAAATTCCTGTGTGGATTCAATCCGACTCAAACAGAAGGTGTGGCCACGAAGATCGCCGATAAAGGCAGGAAGATCAAAGAAATCGATCAGAGACCCGCAGATGTGGTGTACAATGAATGGCTTGATGGCCTGCTCACCGAGAAATTGGGAACTGATGGTTTCTTCATCGATGTCACATGCTTGCATCCCCTGGGGGAGAGAATAGTCGAGGTTGGAGGCATAGCCAACTATCGGCTCATATACCCTCATCATTTCAACGTCGACAGCAGTCTGACAGTTGGTTCCGATGTGAAAGAGGGAGGCATAGTGTACTTGCTTGAGGGCAGTAGAGATATGCTGGTAGAAAGACCAGCGCTGACGGCAAGACTGGCCCGTTCTTTGGGGCGAATTACCGAGGAGGAGATTGCCGGAGGCCTCATGGATTACTGCTCCGGCACGATGCTTTGCATTCCGGAGGAGGCAAGGGATGCCATTGGTCCAAAGATCAACGACGCCCTGGGGAATGCGCCTTTCATTGGTCTATTCTCGTGTGGCGAGTTTGGTTATTTCGCCGGTGTAGGGAACAAATTCGGCAACTGCATGAGCTCCATGATTGTCTTTAGCAAGAGATAGATATAGATTCGGATCAGCCGAAACATATCATTGTCCGGGAGTGCAAATTGAAGGGCGTTGTAGAGAAATACACCAGCTATGTAGTGCCTTTGATTGTGGTGATATCTCTGTTTTGCTTGCTCTTCTTTCTCCATAGATTCAATGTTTTGCTCGATCAGAAATTAACCGAGTTTGGTTATTCCGCATCAGATGGGCTGATGCATTCCTGCGAGCTGGGTGTACTCTCTGAGGATGAGACATTTCTCGAACCGCCCTTGAGAGGGGTTCTTGCAGGAGACGATGTCGTTGCGGTTGCGGTCTACAATGCAAACGGCCGCATTATCGTCTCAAGAAAGAAGGTGGGACTGAAGGAGAGTATTCCGCCCGACATCGTGGAAAAGATATTGAGAGAGAGAACATGCTTGAGAAGGATTGGCCACACCGCAGAAGGGGACAAGATCTATGATTTCTATGGTCCTATTCTCGCGAGTGGAGTACTCATCCCCCTATCTGAAGATGAACCTCAGAAAGTGATTGGGTTCACTCGAGTTGGGTTGTCATTGAATAGAATCCATCAGCAGCTCGCCACTACGTTCCTTGTCGCTTTGCTGATCGGAATCCTCATGATACTCCTGGGGTTCAGCGGTGTGCTTTCTCTGCGCAGGCATAGGCGGGCGCAGATTGCGCTTCGGGATTCAGAGGAGAAATACAGGTCAGTAATCGAAAACGCTGGTGAAGGCATTGTGGTGATCCAGGATGACATAATTAGATTCGCCAATCCCAAGATGACAGGGATTTCGGGGTACTCCAATGATGAATTGACTTCAACAGCTCTCCGGGATCTTGTACATCCGGATGATCGAGATACCGTGTTGGAGACCGGCTTGCATGAGCTGAGAAATGCGAAGAGTACCCAGGATAGTTTCAGGCTCATCAAGAGAAACGGAGATATCGTGTGGCTGGAGACCACCGGGGTTGAAGTCATGTGGGAAGAGAGGCCCGCCTCGCTGACTTTCCTGACAGATATCTCTCAGCGCAAGAGAATGGAAGAGGAGCTTCTGAAAACGCAGAAGCTTGAATCTGTGGGGATTCTCGCAGGGGGCATCGCGCACGATTTCAATAATATCCTGACCGCGATTCTCGGGAGTATTTCCCTCGCGAAGCTGGGTGGGACGAAAGGACGGGACTCTCGTGAGCACTTGGAAAGGGCGGAGAGCGCTGCTGCGAGAGCTCAGCTCCTTACTCAGCAGCTGCTGACCTTCTCGAAAGGAGGATCGCCTCTCAAGAAGACCACTTCTATCTCCGAAGTTATGCAAGAATCAACAGAATTCGTTCTTCGTGGTTCGAAGACTTCATGTACTTTCAGAATGGTCGATGACCTCTGGCCAGTTGAAGTTGATGTGGGGCAATTCAGTCAAGTGATTCACAATCTGATCCTCAATGCGGATCAAGCCATGCCGAATGGAGGAACAATTCAGATCTGTGCCGAGAACATGTCCATGGCAACGCCAAAGAGCCTGCCGCTCCCTCCAGGAAGATATGTTAAGATATCCATCCGTGATCAGGGGATGGGGATACCTGAGGAGCACCTGCAAAAGGTTTTTGACCCCTATTTCACCACGAAACAAAAGGGAAGCGGTCTTGGGCTTGCCATCTCCTATTCGATAATAAGCAAACATGGCGGGCATATTACGGTAGATTCAACGACAAGTGAAGGCGCTACATTCCACATCTATCTACCCGCCTCGTCAAAGAAGATTCGTCCAAAGGCCGAAGAACAGCGGATGTTGCTCCTGGGCAAGGGTAGGATATTGTTCATGGATGACGAGCAGTTGGTGAGGGAGATCGGTGGCGAGATGCTGAGGCATCTGGGGTATGATGTCGAGTTAGCCAAGGACGGCGCAGAAGCTATCAGATTGTATTCAGCAGCCATGGAAGCCGGCGAAGCATTTGATGCGGTAATCATGGACTTGACGATCCCAGGAGGAATGGGCGGTACGGAAGCCATCCATCGACTGAGGGAAATCGATCCCGATGTGAAGGCTGTCGTCTCAAGCGGCTATTTCAGTGGTCCGGTTGCTTCCGCCTACATGGACCACGGATTCAAAGGTGTTGTTGCGAAGCCGTACAGGATTGAAGAACTGAGCGAAGTTCTCAATGCGCTTCTGGCAGGAAACAGCAGCTGTTAGGCGCTTAGTGCGGGGGAGTTTACTCCCGCCAGGGCGGGATTTTGTAGAGTCAGAAGAAAGAGGAGCCTCACGCAAAGGCGATAGGAAGAATGTGGAATCTGGCAATCTACAATCTGTCAATCTGGAAGAATGGGATTTGGGATGAGCCTCACGCATCCGCCTTCGCCAAGGCTTCGGCGTGACAAGAAGACGCAAAGGTGCGACCTCCGGTCGTCTCGGAGGGGAGGACTGCCCTCAGTCCTCCGGGGGGCACGGCCCGTCAGCTGACGGATGCCCCTACATGGGGAGTTGTCGGGTTACGCTACGCTAACCCGACCTACGGGATGTTGTACGCCAAGACTGCAAACCTATTCTTGCGAGAACCCCCACGTGAGGAAGATTCTCGCGGGTCGAGCAAGCTCGACCCGCGGTCAATCCGGGTTAACCGAGGTTCTCCCGGCTTCGAAGGCTCTTTGATTGATCTCGATTGTTTTCTTTGGGACCTTGGATCTGATGGCCTTCAGCCAGGCCTCTTCAGAGAAATCAAGGAATACGGAGAGCGCTCCCAGCATCACCGTACTCACCGTTTTTGCTGAGCCGGCCTCTTCGGCCAGTCTCATGGCATCGAGCGTGAACGATTGCTTGACCCGCTCTGCTATGGCGGCCAGAGCATTGTCCGGATACGTACCTTTTCCAATGGCCACGATGGGGGGAATGATAGTCTGCGTGTTGGTGATTACCACGCCTCCATTCTTGAGATTCGGGATGGCCCTCAGCCCCTCCGCCTGCTCGAATGCGAGCAGAAAGTCGATGGAACCTTGAGGAACCATGGGGGAGCAGACCTGCTTACCGAACCGTACATCGCTGGTAACCACGCCGCCTCGCTGGCTCATCCCATGGACCTCACGCTTCTTCACATCAAGGCCCGCGTCGAAGGCAACCTGGGCAATGATGCTGGATGCCAAGATACCGCCCTGGCCGCCAACCGTGGCAAGCTGAATGTTCACTGTTTTCTCGTACATCTTATTCCTCCACCTCGACGATTGCGTTGACAGGGCACACCTGGGCACAGACGGTACAGCCGATACATGTGTGCGGATCGATATGTGATTTGCGTCGCCCTTTGTCGGTTGTCTCGTCTGCAAGGCTGATGGAGGGGCAGCCGACTTTCAGGCATGTGTGGCAACCGATACATTTCCCCAGATCTACGGTGAAGACCTTATAGTGCCGTTTTATCGGCATGAGAACGCACGGCTGACGGGGGATGATCACCGATATTTCCGGGTGCTCTACTGCTCTGGTTATGGCTTCCTTGATCTCGGATATGCTGTAGGCATCGACTGATTGGACATGTTCAATTCCCAGCGCCCTGACCAATGCCTCAAGGTCCACGCCGCCGGTATCGACCCCTTCCAGAGTATGTGCGAGGCCGGGGTGTTGTTGTCCGCCGGTCATGGCGGTGATGCTATTGTCCAGTATGATCACGGTGATGCCCGCCCCATTCCATCGCGCACCCAACAGGCCGGTAATGCCCGAATGGAGGAAGGTCGAATCCCCTATCACTGCTACCACGGGCTTCTCGGGATGATCCACCGCGTCTACACCGGCAGCCATCCCGATGCTCGCCCCCATGCAGATGCATGCGTGGAGCGCATTGAGCGGCTCGAGGCCCCCCAGCGTATAGCAACCAATGTCACCGAATACATTGGCCTTCATTTTATTCAGGACGTAGAAGGTGGCCCGGTGTGGACAGCCTGGGCAGAGTGCCGGGGGGCGTGGAACACCAGGGATTTCCCCTTCTGGTTCGGGATAGAGCTCTACGGGGAAGCCCGCCTGAGAGAGGCCCCGAGCCACGATACCTGCGTTCAATTCCCCTTCTCTCGGAAAGAAGCTCTTCCCGCCCAGGATAGGGAGGCCTTGGGCCATGACCTGCAGCTCATGATATGGCTCGAGTTCCTCACAGATGACGGTCTTGGGGTGATTCTCTATGAATTGGGCGATGCGTTTCATTGGGAGGGGGAAAACCAGACCGAGCTTCAGTACCGGTATCCGGTCACCTACTACTTCTTTCACGTGAGTAAAGGTCACGCCGTCGGTAATGATCCCGTAGTCTCCTACTTCTCCAGGATCTTCCCGGTTGATGGGCGTCTTCTCGGAGAACTCCGTGAGGGCCGGGAGACGTTTCGTCAGAATCCGATGCCGCAATTTCTTGAAGTTGGCCGGAAGAACTACGTTGTTGGCAAAATCGTTCTTGTATCCCAATGGTACGTGTTCGCAGGGCTCCGCGGTGATCATGATGGACTCGCCATGACAGATATTGGTGGTCATCCTGAGGACCGCTGGGGTTTTCAGCTCCTCAGAGACTTCGAATGCCAGCTTCAGAAAGTCATACACCTCCTGGCTGTCCGCAGGAGAGAAGACCGGCAGATTGGCGAAAAGCCCCATGAACATCCGTGTGTCCTGTTCATTCTGGGAGCTGTGTGAGCCGGGATCGTCACCCACCACCAGAACAAAGCCGCCATTGAATGTGGATGCGAAGCTGAGAATAGGATCGGCGGCCACATTCACCCCAACATGTTTCATGGTCACGATCGTACGTGCACCGGCCATGGAAGCACCGATAGCTTTTTCGGTGGCCACCTTCTCGTTTGTTTCCCACTGGGTCTTATGCGCACCCTCGATCTGCACCAACGCGGCAAGTATTTCGCTGCTGGGTGTCCCCGGGTAGCCGACGCCGAGGTTGCAGCCAAAAGATGCGGCGGAGAGAGCACACGCCTGATTCCCGGTCAAGAGCAGGCGCGTGTTCGGAGGGGGAATCTGCATCCTGGTTTTCCGTGCCATCTTGTCTCCTCGCAGAAGGTGAATATCGCTCATTGATGTTCATGAGACATTTCGGGATAGAATCTCCGACAGAATAATTGGGCCAAGATAACAGAACCGAGTGTCCCAGTCAGGTGGGAATGGGGGGAGGAAGAATTGCGGATTGCTGGATTGCGTGAATGCTGGAATGCGGGGAAGAATCTATGATCTGTCAATCTGGAATCTGTAATCTGAGGAGGAGGGCCGATCAAGGGAAAGGGAATCCATCGGAGGGATCGAGATTCTTCGCTCCTTGCAGTCGCTCAGAATGACAAGGGTAGTGCCTAATTGGACGCGTGATTGCGTGTCATTCTGAGAGAGCGAAGCGACCGAAGAATCTGAGGGG
>JAUXFG010000064.1 GCA_030620115.1 Candidatus Fermentibacterota bacterium | reverse complement strand
TGTTCTATGCCCGCGATCGACAAAATAGTCGGGTAGAGATCAACAAGTTGCACAATGCGATGGTCTTTTGCACCAGGCTGGAAAAGCCTTGGGTAATGAATGATCAATGGGATCTTTGTATTGGTCTCATACAGATTGAACACATGAAACAGCATGTCGTGGTCACCGAGGTTCTCCCCGTGGTCAGAAGTCACCACGAACATCGTCCTCTCCCATTCTCCCAGGGCTTGGAGCTCCTTCATCATACTTCCAACGATGTGGTCAACATGAAGAATTTCCGCATCGTAGTGAGCTCGCATGCAATCGAATTCCTCTTCCGAATGGATGATTCGTCCGAGGAAATGATCGCTCCATGTTTCTCCTGAACAGCTGGCCAGGGGAGCGCTGCCCCCTGAAAGGCGGGCATAGTATTCGTCCGGTGGTTCATACGGAGCATGTGCTTCAATCAGATTGACAAACATGAAAAATGGGCTTCGTCCATTCCGGTCTCTTAAAATCCTTCTAAAGAGCATATGGGACAAATTGTCCCCGGTCGTTTCTTCTTCCATTGCCCAAGTCTCGTAATACTCCGAGAAGCCCTGGCCGAAGTTGCTTCTCCGATGGAGGACTCCATTCTCCGTGATGCCGAATGTCTGATAGCCCCTTTCAGAAAGAACCTCCGCGAGCGTCACCAATTCCAATTGCAGATCCGGGTTCTCCTGAGTCGATCTATGCGCAACGGGGAATAGCCCTGTGAACATCGAAGCATGAGCCGGCGCAGTCCAGCAACTGGTGGAGTACGCATTGAAGAAAAGGGTCGATGTCTTGGCCAGTTCTGAAAGATTGGGTGAGGTGTCGATGTCATATCCATAGCACGACAGATGATCCTGACGAACCGTGTCCATGACGATCAGAACAATATTCGGTGGAGTTTGCCCGGAGCAACTGAGAAGTACACCTATCCCGCATAGCATAACGCGTCTCACAAGCAGGCTGCAGCTTGTGTGGCTAGCGAAAAATGCTCGTGAGAGGTCCATGTCTGAAAAAGCTCATTAGCCGCCAATCAATCGAGATGAGCAGCGGATAGGGCGAAGCCGTCAAGCGGCTTCGCCCTAAAACAAGATGGTCAATAGAGAGACTATCGTGTAATGACAAGGGGTGTCGTGATGCTTGAATTACCCTGACATAGCCGGATGACATAGGCCCCGCCAGGAAGAGGATTGCCCTCTTCGTCGTGCAGCTTCCATATCTCGTTATGCCACCCAGGAGGGATGGAGTCGAATCGAATAAGCGATATCCTGCGCCCGCTGATATCGTGAAGCGAGAGCGACGCGGAAGAGGAAGTCGGAACGCCAAAACGTACGCACAACAGATCTTTTGCCGGATTGGGCGATACTGATGCCAACTTCAGTGCCGTGGGAAGTCCGGGTGTGACTTCAGTACCCGCGGCTTCCACGTCAACAGAGTCTGAGAAGGTAATGTGCTCAAAATCAGAACTTCCCACTCTATAGAAGTACGTGCCGACCTCGTAGATGGTATTCGCAAATGCGGCTTCCGTGGGCTGTATGGTCGCGAGCCCCACCCACTGCCCGTCACCAACTGATCGATAGATGGATTGTGTAACCACATCCTCCGAAACCGAAGGAGTCCAGGTGAGTAATACTCTCCATGCCGAGTCAATCGGCTCAATCACCGCGGCCAGCCCGGTAATCGCTTCGGGGGCGAGGTTGTCTATGGCTTGAGCCGGTTCCTCTGCATCGACCCACTCCGAGTAACTCTCACCGTCATATGCAGCAATGCTATAGAGGAATGATTCACCGGTGGACACGGAGTCGTGATAACTCGAATCACCCGCTGCAACGGTAAACTCGACATACTCGCTCTGTCCCTCAGGAGTTCTTCGAATGAAATAGTTGGTGATCGCTCCGCGCAGCGTATCGTCAGGAGAAAGCCCCCAGGTCACAAGGATGACGCCGCCTTGATCATCGGGAAAGTCTATAGCCACCAACGACTCGGGCGGTTCAGGCGGCAAACCGGGCACGTACACCGTCATGGTTGTATCATCAATCGCCTCTAGCTGATCCCGAACTCTCAGTACCACATCGTAGTCTCCAGGCTCATCATATACATGTTGTGTGGTATTGAAAATCGTCCACCGCTCGAAATCCCCGGTACCCTCGAAGTCCCAGCTATACTCGAGCGAAGTACCATCCTCCAAATCGTGGGATCCGGAAGCATCGAACTCGATGGTCAGGGGACCCTGGGCCACGGCATCAAAAGCCGCAACAGGCGGATGATTGATGACCTCAAGAGTCTCTTGCGTCGTGTCTGAGGCTCCGAGATCATCAACGACTTCCAGCCTCACTTGGTACTCGCCCGGATAAGAGAAGATATGCTCGGCTGTAGCTACTCCCTCTTGGATGAGATCGAAATGACCATCGCTTTCCCAGTCCCAGCGATAAGTGAGCGGCAAATTATTGTCTGGATCATATGAATCGGATGCATCAAAGGAGAATGTGGTGGTGATATCTCCGGTAGTCGGCGAATAGTCGAAGAGCGCAACGGGTGATTCGTTCGGCGGCCCTCCTCCGTCCAATTCCTGAAAGTAGAGCGTCCCCGGGCAGCCATGCGTTCGAACATAATACGCACCGTTGCCTGCAGCTATCGCTATATTCCCATAGGGACTGAGGCCCTCCTTCTCCTCCCAGTTGATCTTGTAGAGACTCTCACCCCACGTATAATGAGACCACCCCACATATCGGTCGCCATCGTTGTCGATTCGTATGTTGGGGGGGAAATCTTCATTGCTGTGATCGATATCAGCATAGGTTGGTTCGAGCATTACAGGAGCGGAGCCGGGCCGCACGAGCCATAGGCCTTCGTAGTGCGGTTCCGCGCCAGTCCAATCGGCCGCGAAGTAGACAATCTCCGCATGACCGTCAGGCGCCGTTGCAATGTCCGGCGATTCCACTTGGTGACCACTCGAATTGTTAGTAAGTTGTTCAATCGGAAATCCGTCCCCATAGGGTGTATCAACAGCATATCGCATATTCGTAGTCCCGGGACTCTGCTTGTACCAAGTCAAGTGTACAAGACCATTCTCGAAGGCAATCGCAGGCTTCAGAACACGGCTCCCGTCAACGCCAGTATCAATGACCTTCTCCGTACCATCAGTCCTCCGATAGATGATATTCCACCAATACGGCTCATACTTATTCGTCTTGCCATAGCAGATATGCGGTTGGTTACTCTCATCAACTGCTATATCATAACTGCCCCGGCGAAACCCGTCGTCGCCGAGTTGCTGAACACTGAAACTTGTCCCATTCGCGTCGTCGGCTTTGGCGTACCACAAATAAAGGAGATCATCCGGATAGTCCCCCGTCCTAACGCCATATACGACCTGGGCTCTCCCATCAGGACCAACATCGATTCTCGGGAACGTGAATGGTTTCCAACTGGGGTAGGAATTGGGAAGATACGTGGGACCAACCCATGTCGACCCATTGTATTTCATATAGTAGCACGATCCCGCCCAGCCCTGGCTCATATATACAATATGCAAATTCCCTTCGCTATCTACCGCCGATTGCGCATAGACTGCATTCTGACCTATCGCAGTCTCCGCGTGTGCCGTTCCTGATAATATGCCGAGCCAGAGAGCGAATAGAATCCCGGGAAGAAGAGCCAAGAATGATCGTTGCATGATGTAAACGGACTGTCTCATTGTGAGTAACCTCCTCATGAATCATTGCGCTCCTCAGGCCTAAACCTCATCGCTCAAAATGTCGAAGGCTACGGCAAGAAGCAATCCACTGTCGAGGGAATGGACTCGAACGTCCGATCTCAACAGAAAATCAATCAGGTTTGGTGTGCCAAAGTATCGGCATCGGAAATCGCTGTCAACAAAGTCACTCGAGTACTATTCAACACATCTCGAGAGCGGTGACGCGTGGATTCCACAACCCAGGACACAACAGATTCCAACATTCGTATGGATACGCTGAATGAGGTCATGCGCAAAGGAGCCGTCTGCGTGCACCGTATCCACCCACCCGGAAGCATACCTATTCTCTACATGCCGAGCACTACTATTCCTCCATTCCATGCGATCCGAGTGACGTACACCTTCTGGCCATCGTTGCTGGTTACCATACCATTGGGCGTGGCCACAGATACCCGGTCGATCTCCTGCCAGCTCTGCGTGTCAAAGATGCGGACCAGACTTGCTGCCTTGCAGCTCACATAGAGGTACCGATCCCCAGGAAGAAGCATACAATGTGATGGCCCACCAACAGCGATAAGCTGCTGTTCCTGTTGCATGTTCCACCTGTTTACCACGGTGACCCGATCCTGGGCTTCGTGCGCGAGGAAGATGTAGTTCTCCGTGACGGTCATATCCTGTATGTTCAGGAATCCCCCGTGCTGCTGTGTGATAGACCAGCTCATGGGATCGATGATAGCAATGGTGCCAGGATCTACATTCCGAGTGCCTGCATAGATCGTATTCCTGTCGGGGCTCGCACCCAGGTGGATGTATCTGCCGCCGCCCCCGGCGTAGAACTTGGCATCGACCTCGCCTGTCCAACAGTTCATAACCACGATACTATCGCCTACACCAGAAAAAGCATAGAGAGTGTCGCCGGGCCCCCAGGCCGATTCCACATCCCAAACATTGCCGCCGACATCAAAAGGGGTTTCCGTGAAATCAAGGTCGAATCCATGTACTCGATACACTTTGCCTTCCGAAAACCCGGCAACGAGGACCTCTCTGTATGGGTTGTTGGCAACACCAACCGTTGACCCACCAACTTCCAGTGTTTTCACCACCGCATCGGTGAGCATATTGATGATCCTGATCTGGCCATCGGCCTCGGTGAGATGAGAAACCATCACATACTGGTTGGCATTCACCTCGATCCGATCCATGAATGTGGGGTAATTTCCACTTGGGATGACCAGTTTCTGATGGGTCGGCCAATTATCCAGTGTAGCGCTCACCTCATTGCTCGCGATTGACGCGCCAAGTAGATCACGAACATAGACACGATAGTAGAAAGTTGATCCTGGGCTCAATGCAGGATCCATGTCGGTGTAGCGGACGGTGTCTTGCCCGGCATCCGTGATTGTCGTGACCAGCGTGGATAAGGTATTCACGCCTGGGGATGTGTCCCTGTAGAGTCTGTAATCTTGGAAGTCGGCCGAAGTACTTGCGGTCCATTTTAGATTTACTGCCGAACTGCTGACATCCGTCCAACTAGGCTCGAACAGGGTAACTGCGCCAGGAGGCACATTGATGGTGATGGTGGCGTCCGCAACCTTGTCCAGCGCCACATTGTCCACATGATCGGTGAAATGTCCGATCACCTGGGCATCCGATGCTTCGTCCATGGCTTGTATGGTATAGTCACGGGTATAGAGGCCGTCTCCCGCGTCCGTGTCGCCATGCGTTCCATCGTCATACAATTCGATTCCCATATGGACATCGCCTATATCGATGGTGGCAGTCCCGTTGGGTTCGCCGGCATCAACCCAGAACATCACATGATCACCGATCTCTAATATCTCCCCGGCGGCGTCATGGTCTACCGAGCTGATCTCGGCCTGTGTGTCCAAGAAAACGGCGAGGGAGCTGCTCTGACCGGTATTGCCTGCCATGTCCGTGCCTTTGGCGTAGAGAGCATTCCACCCTTCCAGCAATGTGACCTGCGTGCTGAATGCCTCATCGTGAACTGTGGCTTCCACCGCAAAATCATTCACGTACACGTTCACGGTCTCGACTTCCTCATCATCAATCTGCCCGGCCACCGATATGGATGGGCTGTTGCCCATGCTGCTGTCCGCAGGGGTGGTGATGATGATGGTCGGCGGGGTGGTATCGAGAATGACCGTGACCGTGTCCGAGACGCCGGGTCTCTCATACTCATCCACCACCTCCACCCAGAGATTGTTGCTCCCTTCACTCGAAAGCGTCACTGGTACAAGAAAAATTCCACTCTCAATAGAGATCACCTGTGGAACACCATTCACGAAAAGGATCCCGCTGCTGATATTGGGATCAGTCACCGTACCACCGACATCAATATCGGGATCATTGAGAAGAGCGTCATTCTGTGGCGTGGTGATGCGAACGGTAGGGCCATAGCTGTTTAGGTACACGGTGACGCTGTTCGAACCGATATTACCCGCCAAATCAATGGCGGACACCGTAAGTTGATTTGTTCCCTCATTCAGCTCGACCCACGCCTGGAACTGACCGGCCATAAGGATGAGCTTCTTCAGCGTTCCGCCATGACTCAAGGAAACGCTGTCAGGGGGATTGGCGTCGGCAACCGTTCCCGATACGAGGATGGGGCTTTCCTGGAACGGTGTCCCGTCTATCGGCTGGACGATGTACACCACCGGAAAGATGGTATCCCTAGTGACGCGCACTGCGGCCGAGGTGCCGGTAGTACCCGCATCATTCGTGGCCGAGACGTAGATGGTGTTGAAGCCTTCTTCGAGCTCCGCATTCGCATAGAACTGCCCACCGGTCACCTCGATGGTGGTTTCGGTACCATTGACCTTGAGCGTCGCTTGGTTGATGGATGGATCGCTCACCGAGCCTGAAACCGCAACTCGTTCTTCCCTGGTGATGGAGGCATCCTCTGGTGAGAGTATCTGAACCACTACGCCACTGGTGTCATAGACCACGCTCACCTCAGAGCTCACGCCCACATTGCCATTGGGGTCGGTGGCCCCGGCTTTGAGTGTGTTCTGGCCGATCTCCAACGATACCTGGGCGCTGAATGCACCTGCTGCATCAACCGTGGGCTGGGCGGCAATCGTGTCGTTCACGTACACAGAGGCGGTACCGACTTGTTGACTGTCCGCCACTGTTCCGGCCACCATAAGGTTGGGCGCATTGGTCACAAATCCTGTGATGGGCGAGGTAATTCTCACCAGGGGACCCTTTGTATCAAAGACCACTAGATCGGACTCCAGCGCCCCACTCTCGTTCAGGCTATCGTCGATGGCGGTAACGGAATACGTGTATGCGCCGCCCTCCACGACACTCCTATCGAAGTAGTTGCTCTCCAGGGCAAAGATATAGTCATTTCCATTCTCAGGGGCCTTGGAGGCATCAGCAGAATCCGTGGGCGCCTTGCCCGCAGCGGAGAATCCAGGCTCACGATAGACCCTGTATCCCTTGAGGTCTGGTACCGGTTCGCTGTCTATGAGGGGAATATCCCAGTCCAGACGCAATCCCAATTGTTCTTGTGTGATGGACATGTTTGTGGGATCCGGAGGCGGCGTGGTGTCGGTTACCGGCTCGGACGGGCTATCTTTCCCACATCCGAAAATCCCAAGAAGAAGTATGGACGAAAAGACAACCAGAAAAGCAGTAAGGCGTGCGAGCTTCACGATATCACCTCTCTAAGACTGTAGCGATTGTGGACTCTTCGGTGCTCCCGCGTTTGGCGACGAGAGGAAGAGGAAAATCATCACTCCCGATGATGGCCTTATACCAAGTTTCGGCCATTACCGAGTACCCAAGATCGCTGGGATGGGTCCCATCTTCACAGAGAACGTCCGACAGATCACCCATCGCGGCTTCGACCATTGCCGAGTAATGATCAGCTAAGAGAAATCCTTGTTCTTGGGCCGCCTGCGCGATCAATGCGTTCAATTCTATGACTCGGTCGTTTACCTCGGGATTCAGGTTCGGAGGCAGTGTCCCCACCACCACGATCATCCCCAAGGTGGACTTCGCATATTGGACCATGAAGGAGATATTCGAAGCCGACTGTTGGGGATCGATGAGGTTCAGGGCATCAATGACGCCGAAAAGCAACAGTAGATATCCTTCATTCTCATCCGCCAGATCGGATTCGATATTCGCCACTCCATCAGCAGTCGCTCCTGCCGGGATGTAGGTTCGGTCCACCACCGCCCCCCCCAGAAACACGGAAAGTGCCAATTCGAGATCCTCCCTGTAGCCGACCGTGGGTATCCACATTCCTCCGTACTTCTGGGCTCCCTCTGTGATACTATCGCCGTAGCCAAAGAATCCATGGGGATCCCTGGAGCCAATATCAGGCATGGTGAAACTGGCCGTCTCGCTCCAGGGACCGGGGAGCACGCCATCGAATGCGCGCCCTCTCCAGTAGTAGACGGCTCCATCAAGCGAAAGCTCCGGCTGGACGACCCACACGATATCACCGGTTGACTCGAATAGATCGGGGCTGGAAGCCACGAGCCTCTCCAATCCCTCGTCTTCATACACCTCAATGGAGTACTTGAGCACATCCCCGTTGGCATCCGAGGCCGGATCCATGGAAAGAATGGGGCGACCCGTGGAAACGAGAGCTCCTCCTGTAGGCGCAAGGTGCTCCGGTTCCGACGGCACCGCATCAACGATGACGGTTCTTGTGACCTGCGTTGTCCATCCGGCCTGATCTTCTGCTCTGATCTCGATTTTGTTCCACCCGTGAGTCAACCCAACGACGCTGTTGAAGGCGCCAGTGGCATCAACGCTCACCGGGGCCCCCTGTACGGTGACGGAGGCGCCGATCTCCGTGGTTCCCTCCACTGTCACATGAGTGCTCTGGGTAATAAGACTGTCCGAAGGACTGATCAATTCAATGAACGGTGCAGTGGTGTCCAACCTCACGATCAACGGCAGTGATGTGCGGTTGCCTGCGGCGTCCGCGGCAGACACGATCACCGAATCTACTCCTTCGGACAGGGACACCGAGCGTTCAAATGACCCCTGATCATCAATGGATACACTGCTGCCATCGATCCACACAAGCGCTCCCACTTCTGCCTGCCCCTTGATTAGGACCGGGCTTTCGTTGAGGAGCGCCCCCTGGTCTGGCTCATCAATGGTGAGGTCGGGGGGAGTTTGATCAATGATGAGCACATAGGGCGAGCTCATTGGCCCAGCATGCCCTGCACTATCCGTGGATGAAGCTTGTAGGACCATGGCCCCATCGACACTGGGGCATGTGATGAGCCTTTCCCATGTGCCCTGCTGATCTGCCATTACGGGAGAAGTCCCAACTCCATCCACCAGAAGTATGACAGAGGCGTTCGGTTCGGCAGCGCCCGCGACGCTTATGGTTGCTTGGGCAACCAGAGTGCTCTCAGGCGGATACAGGATAATCGGTGCCGCCGGTGCGATCAGGTCCACATATATCACAACCGAGTCGCCTCTAACCCAGCCGGCTCCCGGCTCAGACGATGCCCGCACCGACACACAATGCGTGCCGTCGGGAGACGGTGACGGAATCGTTAGCTCGAAAGCATCCTGACCATCGATCTCCATGGCGGCGATGATGCCGCCATCAAGCAGGACCTCGAGCCATGACCCGATGTCGGCTTCGCCTGATATGGAGAATGATTCGCTCATGATCAGCTCACCCGCAGACGGAGAAAGCAGACTAGGAGCCGCGGGGGCGGATTGATCAACAACCACCAATAACTCGGTGGAGAGCGTACTCTGATTCCCGGATAGGTCCTCTGTCAGCCCCGCAAGCCGATACTGTCCATCACCGGGCAAGGAAAGAGTGCAGGCGACTGCTCCGGTCGAAGAGACCGAGAGCGTATCCACCCACTCATCGTCAACACAAATGTGGACAACGGCCCCAGCCTCTGAAGCGCCTTCGACCGCCACCCCGCCAGATCTGTATAGCTCGCCGGGAGAAGGCCTAAGAAAGGTTGGTGGATACGGTGCGATCCTGTCAACGGTGATCCGTACACACCCCTCGGCAACTACCTCTTGCTCTCGAATGGTGGCAATCCCGAGTATGGCGGGCCCTTCCTCCAAGAGGGAATATGACTGAAACACAAAGTCACCATCAACTGGGTCTGCACGCAACCCGGTATCACCGCCATTCATATAGAGCACCAACGAGTGCTCCCCGATTGCGGTTCCTCGCACCACCACGCCACTGGCGGAGATCATCGCATCCTGCGCCGGACCTTGTATCTCGCCGAGCGACGGGTTCTCGCCACCACCAAGTGACACGTATATGCTCTCCCCATAGGAGGTGTACCCACCGCCGGCAATGAGTCCTCGCGTCCAAAGCCATATCCTTCCGCTCCCCACGGGATCCAAGCCGGACCAGAAAAATGCCCCATCCTCAGCAGCCACCGTGGCGATCAGTGCGTCGTTTCGGTAGATCTCAACCTCTGAGACATCCGGGGGAACCAGCCCACTCACTGGTATCTGAGTTGCTGGAATCTTGGCCTCATGGGGGGGGAACAGGATGAGTGGCGCAGTGAGCCACGAGAAATCCACGTTCACCACCACGGGATGGCTCACCAGGGATGTGTCATTCGCCATCCGTGCCCAGATGACTCGACCCCCTTGACCACCAAGTGATAAATCCTGGAGCGCAAAATGGCCTTGATGATCAGCATATACGACAGTAGAGTTGTTCAGATCATCGAGGATAATCTCCACCGCGCGGTCTGGTTCGGCCGTCCCACTGACACTGAGCTTCAGCCGATGAATGATTCGGCCGGAGAGGGGATCGGTGATTGTCGGACGTATTCCATCGTCTGGGTCAGTCACGGTCTCCTCTGAGCATCCGAGAATGAATAATAGGATACTGACAATGAAAGAGTAAATGAGCACTCTCATATCGATAATCTCCTCAGAAACAGCGTCTGGGCGATCTTCGCCCCCGCACCAGCCCCGGCTAAAGAAATGGAATTATCCGCATGTCTCTCCTTGTTCTGACAAGGGTGAGCTCCGCCACTCCGAGAATGCAGCAGCGTTGCGTATTCAGTATTGGCATCCATTCGGCATTCCGCGATAGATCTCGATTCACCCTACATATGCATGAACAGGCCGGTCAAAATACCACGCGCATCGGGCAACGTCCAGCCCAACTCCTGATATATCCTGACACTTCGTCCCTCTATATCATCGATCCGTGGAGAACGATTGGGACTCTTTCGCTCTGGCGCGTTGCTTCACCACATCACGAACACTGAGTCAGCCAGGAAATCAACTATGTCCTGGGCCATGGCAAGATTACCGACAGCATTTGGATGAGGATCGTACACATAGCGCTCATATACCCTTTTTGGTTCAATCAGGGGAATGCGATGCCTGCGGCATACCTCCGACAGATTTCGCAGCGGTAGCTTCCAGTCAATCGGATAGCGTTTCCCCTCCCAGAGCACATAGTCCCCCATCCCATCGTTGAGGATTCTATTCCATCTCAGATGCCAATGCCTCTTGCCCTGCTCTCCTTCTTCGGATAGTACAATGAATTGGGCTCCCGCGTTCTCGGTGACCACCTTGATTCGCGCAAGCAGTGCATCAAAAAGCGCCCAGGCATCCCTCATGTACTGGGATTGATTGAGCGGTATGCGCCAGTTGTAGGGGGATGTCGGATCGAGGGGATAATCCTCCCACCAATGAATAGTTCTTTTGCCTTCGTACTTGATGTCGCCCACACCGCCGGAAAGATTATGGATAAGACCTCGGAGTCTTCTCAAGGCGTGAGCGATCTCCCGTGGTGCCAGAAATGCTTTGACTCTTGATCGGATGCCTCTCTTGCTCCCCCCAAGTACTACTCGTGTTAGTTCCCCCTCCCGTAATTCATATCTGACTACCTTATCGTAGTGCACAAACGAGGCGGTATTGTCAGTAATATCGTTTCCGCAAAACTGATAGATCACGACATCCGGATCATAACGCAGGCCCTCGTTCAGCAATGCCTCCAAGACATGGTCCGTGCCCCAGCCGCCGACACCAATACTGATGACTTCAATATCCCGCATCCCACCTTTGCTGAGCAATCGTTCCACTTGACGCGTGTACAAGTCATCGAAATGCACGACTCCAAAGGTGTTCGAGTCACCGAGAAACAGAAGCCGCGTGACACTATCCGGTTTCTCAAACTGATGTTCCACATCTCTCCAGCACTGCGAATTCATTCTGTACGTGGAAACGCTGCCGTCATCGGGACTGATTGATCTAAGCTCGGTATTGCACGGAGGGGCCCATCCATACCATTTCGCCTTTGGCGTTCTATCACTGTACTCCTCAGTCACGGGAAGAGGGAGAAGATACCTGAGGACCATTTCGGCCAGCACAAAAACAACCAGCATCGACACGAGAAGGAGAAGAATATTCTTGGTCACGTGGCGTGCTTCCTGACGCTACCCCGCATTTCTCACCAGCTTTCGTCGCGAGAGGGTCGAGATCGTTGTGGCAGCGAGGCTTGCGACCGAGGACCCCGCAGTCGTATTCGCTGTGATACGTCGAGGAGTCCGAAGGAGCGTAACGAAGCAGACACGGGCATTTCGACCCTCGCAGTAGGAATCTGGTGAGAAATGCGGGGTGGCGCCTGTCACGGCCTCGGTCGGGCCAGAGATGTGGAGATCAGCAACCCCCCTCCAGAGACCATGAGGATTCCTTCGACTACTTGTTTTGTTGGGCCGTTATGCGACACTGCTTTCCCGGCCATGGATTGCCTCATCTCTTCACTGTGAGGAAAGCCCTGTACGGTCTATCATTGATGGCAACCCTTAGCAGATAGGCGCCGTCCGGAACTCGATCAGGAATCGCCCAGGAGACGGACTGCTCTCCGGGACCGTACGTTTCGCTTCGGAACGCCACCGACCTGCCTCCCGTGTCGAAGAGCTCGAGCCTGACGATGCTGCATTCGATGAGACTCATCCTCAGTACCACCCTCCCTGAGGTCGGATTGGGCGCGGGAGGGAAGACCACCACGCGGGAGGGCACGGGCGGTGGGGATTTCGAACCTTCGATGAAGAACATCCCTGTATCGGCATACGCGGCTGCGCCTTCCTCATCCCGCGCAACTACCGTCCAGTACCACGGTCCGCTGGATGGGAGCGGCCCCACCTGAACGAACGTATCAGTCACGCCTTCAACCAAGACAGAGGGATTCAGCAAGGTCGAATCGAGATCCGCGGCAACGGTGTAGGTTATCGCATCATCATCGGGATCAGTTGAGCTGCTCCAGAGCAGAACAGGCGATCTGGTTGTGATACTCTCCCCATGCGCAGGATAGATGAGCGCAAATGCGGATGGGGAGTGGTTAGTGGAAGCCGTAAAACACCAATCCTGCTCTATAGAAAGCGTTTCCAGGCCCATTGAATCCGTGGCTCTCACACGCCAGTAATACGTCTCTCCTTGAATGAACTCATCGGAGGGAAATGCATGCGATGTGTCACTCTCGCAGAGAATCTCATATGTATCCTCGACCGGGAAACCCGGAAGAGTCGACCAGATGACTGAATAAGAGATGGCATCCCAAGGGTCCGGATCGGAGCTCTGATCCCAGGTCAAAAGAGGAGGATCTTCCACCACCGCGCCTGAGTCCGGACTGAGGAGATGGAACGGCTGCGGCGCTTCCCAGAGTCCGGGGCCTCCCAGCCTGAAACGCTCGATCCCCCAGCCAAGCCCACCACGCATGATGACGCCCGCGTAACGAGGAGTAGGAATCTGGAAAACCGGCGCTCCGGTATCCAGGACTCGGTCCGGTGAGCCGTTCCTCATGACCCGAATGAGGAGCTCTCCTTTGAAATCGAAAGGCAATACTCCCAGCCGATCTCCCGGCGCCAATTGACCATACCGCGAAGTTGCGGTGTCGATGACCGCGCCCAAGACGCCTGATTCGAGAATTCTTAGCCGCACAATGCCGTCCTCATAGAAAACGACATACCCATCAACCGCCTGGTCCGGGGCATCGGCGGCCACCACCAATCCCGCAAGATTCGTCTCGCCCGGAGGACAGACGACCGGCAGCTCCAGCTCACTCTCCCAGGGAGAGCTTTCTCCCACAAAGACTGCCGGCGGAAGCCATATTGGTTGTGGGTTGGCCGGTTTCAGCATGCCGTTGTCCACGAAATAGTGGGGACCCAAAGCCCATACGGAAGGAAGAGGCTCTTCGTCGAACTCCTCGACGAGGCTGTCGCAAAGGGAAATCCGTACGGAAGGAGAGTTGGAGATCTCCGACACATTCCCCGCATCATCGACGATCTTCAAGGCGAACCAGTACTCCTCGCCTCCCGCCAGGCCACCAGCGATGAGTTGTTGGACGGATCCTCCCGGAATCGACTCCATGTGCGGAACAAGTTCCCAGCTTTGAGAGAAGAGCTGTTCATCTAGAATAGGATCGCGGAAGAACCTGAACTCTACCACTGAGGCCGTTCCACTCAGAATGTCGTCTCCTGATGCAGTCCACCAGAGCTTCGCGTTATGAGCTCCTTGCCCCCAAACCGTAAGATCGGTGACCGGGGCGGGTGGTGTCTCATCCATGAGGGAACTGAGATATGTCTCCGCCATCACGGAATATCCGAGATCATTGGGATGAGCAGCATCAAACATGTAGTCTCCCGGCTCGCCGGTGAACAGGAGCGGGTTCTCGATGAACGGGGTGAAGTGATCACAGGTCACTACGTGTAGAGGGTCGCCCGTGACCTGCCCGTATGCCATATCGAGAGCCAACTCCTCCAGATACCCGTTGTACTGTGCGACCCGGGCAACAATGCCCCTCATAGGAATGATCAGTGAGAGCACAATCAGCGGCGTTTCCGAAGGATAGCCGTCATATTGCTCAACAATGTACATGAGCAGCTCTGCCATATAGCCGGCATACGATTCGTGAAGCGTTGCGCCCCCGTCAAACGAGTAGGGGCCAAGTGGGGTTGTCTGCTGTGGCATGTTGTTTGTACCAAGGTGAATAAGGATAATATCGGGGTGGAGGTCGCGCAATACCGGGCCGATATCAAAACTCCCGGTTCCCCATCCGTTTCCAAAACCAGGCGGGTAGAACTCCTCGATCCTGCTTCCACCACGGAAATGACCGGGGTAGCGCTCATCTCCGGCATCACCGATGGTGTCTCCTACAAAGGTGAAATCGTGACCTTGGGCTACAAGAAGCTCATAGAGCGGCCTTCTGAATCCCAACCAATCACTGGAATAGTCACCCTCTGTAATAGAGTTCCCTGTGGGCATGATGCTCCCGAGCTCTGCTTGTGGATTGAAGACAAGACAGGCGATTGCCGCAAGCGCAGTAAATATTGGGGGCGTCACCATCCACTCCCTTCTACGGGAATTGGTATGCTGTTATCCATTGGCGATCCATCTACCTCGCGCGCAATCAGAAATTCTAGTTCTCGACATAACGTCTCCGCGATCCACCTATGCCCGGCCGGGCTGAGATGAGTGACATCCAGGAACAGGCCCGCAAACGAGGCGGGGGGCGTCTCCAAAGGATTCATGAATGGAATCCGGTGGTCCGCAGCCAAATCTTCGAGTGCCTGTCTTGCGCAAAGCCCCGGAGCTTCGGGCCTCTGATAGCTCACCGGGAGGACGAGAAGCCCCCATCTAAACCTGTGATAAGCTGCCAGCGAATCTAGTAAGGTCAATTCATTGTCAAGCCACGAGATACGGGGAGATCCCTCCTCGCAGAGAGAGAGCAGGCAGTCTCCAAACGGTAATTGGGCGAGCGCTTTCTCAGCCTCTTCTCCGCTTTTTCGCGCCGCGCTTTCGTCCAGAGCATTCCGGAGAATCCTCAGTCTCTGCTGAATCAGGAACACCACCTTGAACCTCCTGCCGAGAGAGACAACAAGTCCCGAAGGCGTTTCCGGTCTAGTGCCAACCATAGTCGACGGGTCTGGAAGCAGTTGGAGCGGGAGAGATCCCAACTTATCAAGAGTGTGCCATGCGAAGTGAAAGTAGGGGTTATCCACATCATTGGGACAAAAGGCGAGAACAATAATATCCGGCTCAAGGCGGAGGCCATGTTCCATAAACCACGCAATTTCGTTATGCGTATTGTATCCACCAACGCCGGCGTTCAAGATCTCAACCTTCTGGAACTGCGAGGCGAGACAATTTTTCGTCAATTCCACGAAAGTCGATTCTACAGGAACGTAATACCCGAATGTCACCGAGTCCCCCAGCACCAGGATTCGTACCACTCCCTCGGGCTTGGGGATTGCGTACTCATTATCACGCATTCCTTGGCTTGAGATGTGGTATCTGACCGTGCCCATTCTCCCGTAATCCACGGCGATCTGGGAACTCGGCTCAAGGTCATAGAGGAGATCGGGATTGTCTGAAAGCCTGTGGATACCCCGCCACCTAGAGGCCGCTTCCCATGTGTACTCCTCTGAGCTCCCAATAACAGACATGTAGATCCGGGCCCCGATCTCAGCCAAGAAAAAGGCCGCAACCAGTGATCCGATAAACAATAGAATGCGGGTGATTCTTGTCACGCCATTCTCTCCCGTGGCCAATCAAACGATTCTTACGCGCAAGGGCTGAGAAGAACGATCATGCCGGTGGACTTCTTGATGCGGTCCTACTTCGTTCGGACCGCGCCGTCTTTGCCGGCGAAAAGGCGGGTTTTCCACTTTGTGTAGCCGAGAAGGTTCTCCACGAGGAAGACCGAGATATTGGTGGCCGGCAATCCGATCTTGCGGGGTCTTCGCAGTCTATCGCAGGTGAAACACGGGTCAAGCTCCTGGAATCGCCGATCTGCCATGGCCGAACGAAGCTCTCTCATTGCCTTCGAATGCCACGCGCCATCTAGGCCATCCTCCTCTACTGTGCCCAAAGGGATCCTGCAAAAGAAATCCTGGGGGCACGGTACAATAATGCCGTCCCAGCAAATGGTCATCGCGTACCACGGAAACGCACATGGAGTCTTCGGCTTTTCGTGGCAGATCTCAGCTCCGTAACTTCCCGCCCAGTTGCTGGGCTGTTTTACGTAGATCTCATCAACGGGTAAGCCCTGAAACCGCGCCATGAAGTTGCGGCGCTGCTTCTCGTCGGCATCGAATCCCGGTACTTCAATCACCTGTATGATCGTGTAGGGTCGTCGAGATCCGAGCCGAGCCTTCTCTTCCAGGAAAAGTTGGATGTTGCCAAGCACCCTCTCCCAGGAAGCACCTATCCTTATGCCTTCGTAGCACTCCTTGGTGAAGCCGTCCACCGAGAACGACATGAGCTGCAGGCCGGCCTTGATCAGCTCTCTCGAAAGCTCCCGCGTGAGGGTCATGGCATTGGTATGCAGTCTGATCTTTGGCCCCGCGGCAGCACCGTAGGCCACCATTTCCACGATGTGGGGATTCAAGAGGGGCTCTCCGCGATGAGTGAGGTTCACGTCATAGGCATATGCCCGGCACTGATCGATGATCATCCGGTAGGTCTCGAGGCTCATGGAGCCCTTTTGCTCCTTGGGCAGCTCCGAGTTCGGGCACATGACGCAGCGGAGCTGGCAGAGACTCGAAGGTTCTACCCAGATCCGAAAGGGCGGATACGAGGGCTCCTTTCCGCGTACATAGCTCAAATACGCCCGCGCCATGGTCACCCCATGTCGAAGCGCGTTCATGGCGGTGTTCCTTTGAGCCTTCTTATCAGATGACCCCCGGCAGGAGACCCGAGCAAACGCAGCCAGCCAAACGGCAGGAGATCGTGCAGGATCAACGATGCGGGCACGATGCAATTGAACCAGCACGCCGGGTGATCGCCCCGGGCAATCCTCTCCCTGAGCGCAGCGGCATCGGCTCCCCACCAGATCTCCCTGAGGCTTTGCTCCTTGACGTTTCCCATGGGCGCAAACTCCACGGGACAGGGATACACTGTCCCCGTACTCCCTATGACTGCGTGCATATAGGCGGCAACACAGGGAATCGAAAGCACGACCTCTGGTGACTCGATAAAAGAATCCATCTTCTCAAGATAGGGCGCCGGCAACGGGATAAGCCGAGGATGCGCCGCCAAAATCGCCTGAAGAGCGGCCTCCACACGGGGGGCATCCGCGGCGGAGAGCACAAGATCCGAGTCAGGTTCGAGACGGGCCTCGCTAAACAGTTGTGCCGGTTGAAGCGTAAGGCCGTCCACTCCGGTACTGACGGCAAGGTCCGCCAAGGCCGGCAGCTCGTCCACATTGGCTCTGCTCACCGTGGTGTTGAAGAACACCCGGGGACGCCCCTGGCGCCGCCGGGTGAGAAGCTCCTCCGCCGCGGCACACACACGTGAGAAGCCCCCTGAAATGCCACGTAGTCTGTCATTGGTCTCTGCGCAGGCCCCGTCCAGGGAGAGATAGACGCTGCAGAGCCCGGCATCGAGGAGACGCGAGAGCATATCGCCCTTGAGCAAGAGCCCATTGGTTGATACACTGGTATGCAGCCCACGTCTGGCCGCATGCGCCACCAGGAGAGGAAAGTCACGCCGAACCAGCGGCTCGCCGCCGCTGAAGGACAACGAGAGCACCCCAAGATCTTGTATCTGATCGATAAGATCCAATCCCTGCCTGGTGTCCAACTCGCCGGGGGCTGGCTGCTCGCGCCGGCTGCACGTGAGGCATCTCGAGTTACAGGCCTCCGTCACCTCCCACGCTAACTTGGCCGGTCCCAGGAGCGGCCGCCTCCTCCCCAGGGAGAAAAGAACCGCTTGAAGAGCCTGTCTCAACCGTGTAGCAACCACTGCCTAGTGCTCTGCTCCTGGATCACCACCATTCGAACCATCGATGATCTCTCGAACCACGTAGATGCGCTTGTTCTGCGCTTCATGATAGGTCCGTATGCTGATCTCACCCAAGAGCCCCATGGTGATAAACTGCATTCCCATGAGGAAGAGCATGATGCTGATGAGAAAGAGGGGATTGCCTGTGATGTCGACACCGTGGAGCCTGAGCACGGCAACAATCACGAGCCCTACCGTCGCGCCGAGGAAACCAAGCACGCCGAAAAACCCGAATACTTGGATCGGTCTGGTGGAGTAGGTAAGCAGAAACTTGACGTTGATGAGATCGAGCACCACGCGAACAACCCGTGAGATGTCGTAGTTCGACTTCCCATGAATCCGTGAGCGGTGGTTCACCTGGATCTCAGCCACTTCGATGCCAAGCCAGCTCGCCAGCGCAGGGATGAACCGATGCATCTCACCATACAGCTTCACTGATTTCAGCACGGAAGCCCGGTACGCCTTAAGCGTACAGCCGTAATCATGCAGGTGAACGCCCGTGAGTTTGGAGATAATACGGTTGGCAAACATGGACGGCAGTCGCCGCGCAAAAAAAGGATCCTTGCGCTTGATGCGCCATCCGCTCACCAAATCATATCCCTCTTCAAGTTTGGTGATGAGTGCGGGAATGTCCCGAGGATCGTTCTGGAGATCCCCATCCATGGTGATGATCACCTCACCCTTGGCATGGTCGATACCAGCCACCAGGGCGGCGGTCTGGCCGAAGCGACGCCTGAATCGAATGAGCCTGGTCCGGCGGTGTTTCCGAGCCAGTTCCTTGAGAATATCGAAACTCCCGTCCTTGGATCCGTCGTCGACAAAAATCAGCTCATAAGGGCGAGCGAATCCATCCATCACCTCACGGAGCTCGCGGTGAAGCACCGGGATATTCTCTTCCTCATTCAGCACAGGAATAATGATACTTATGGTCGTTCCCTTGGTGTTCTCGGACATCAATATGCCCCCTTGCCCAGAAGTACGGTGGGGATCGTCTTCATCAGAATGGTTATGTCAAGAAGAACGGATTGGTTCCTGATATAGTAGAAATCGTATTCAAGGTTGTCTTCCAACGGGAGATCCTTTCTTCCCATGATCTGCCAAAGCCCGGTGATTCCAGGTTTTACGCTGAGTCGCTGCATCTGCCACTTCTGGTACTTCTCGACAATGAAAGGCATCTCGGGCCTGGGCCCCACGAAACTCATGTCTCCCTTCAACACATTCGCCAATTGCGGCAATTCGTCAAGACTTGTCCTTCGAAGCCATCTCCCGATGCGTGTAATCCGGGGATCCTGGTCATCGCGAGGTGCTCGCTCGGATGGGGGCGTGTCTTGATACATGGTCCTGAATTTCAGCATGGTGAAATGTTTCCCATCCTTGCCGACCCTTGTATGCGTGAACACGATGGACCCTCTGGAGTTCAGCTTGATGAGCACCATCACTGCAGCCGCCAAAGGTAAACTCACTACACCGAGCACCAACGCCAGGGTCAGATCAAGCACTCGCTTGGCCAAGGACTCACCCGGCGACAGGACCCCCGGCCCAAGCTCGATTATTGGAATACCGGCGGTCTCGTCGATAGAGCCCTGGCGCGCCACCACCTCAAAGAGATCCGCAGCCACCTTGAAGGTGATCTCTCTCCCTTTGCAGCGAGCCACAAGATCAAGAAGCTCTTGGTGGGGCAGTTCGGGCAGAGCCACGAACACTTCATGCACTCCATGTGTCTCCAAGATGCCTGGCAACTCCTGGGTCTCTCCAAGCCAAGGGAGACCGGCCGGCATTGTACCCTTCTCGCGCGGGCCCACGAGCCCTATGAGACGCTGGCCACAGTCTTCTGCGGATAACAACCGCTCCGCAATCCGTTTCGCCGCCGGCCCGTCACCGAGAAGCACGGTACGAACCAGTGGCTTTCCCGCCCTCGCCCTGGCGCCGGCCCACCGTCGTACAATATTCCGCTCCGCGGTCAGGAAAAGGAGGTTGAAGCCCGCGGCAAAGAAGACCACCGCTCTGGCGATATCCAGCTCTTTGAACGCGAACGAGAGCGTCATGGCCGCCACCAGACCAAGGGTTGCCGCCTGGAGGATCTGTTGGAACTCGCGGAGCCTGCCCAAGGCG
>JAUXFG010000152.1 GCA_030620115.1 Candidatus Fermentibacterota bacterium | reverse complement strand
GGGTGGGGAGTCTCACGCAATCAATCTCCCAATCTCCTCTCTCAATCTGTGTAATCTGTGGTTCTGGAATCTGACGGAGGGTGGGGAGTCTCACGCAATCAATCTCCCAATCTCCTCTCTCAATCTGTGTAATCTGTGGTTTTGGAATCTGACGGAGGGAGGAGAGGGGAATTGACAATTAGCCATTGACAATTGGGAAATCGGGCGTGAGTGCATGTGTCATTCTGAGGGAGCAGAGCGACCGAAGAATCTGGGGGAGGGGGTTAGGAAGTGCGGAAATGCAGGATTGGGGATTGAGGAATTGACCGAGGGAGGGCTGGCAGTGCGCGGAGATTCCGCTGGAACCAGGGTGCTGGCGGTGCTCGCGAGGGCAGAGGCTCAGCGCATGAGGAAAGCACGGATTTCTGTGTTCATCGAGTTGATTGGATGGCTCCTTCTCCTCACTGCGGTTGTTTCGTGCGTCCCGTCCCTGTTCTTCTTGCCTGTTTGGGGCCGATATCTCATGATCGTCGGCCTGCCGGCAGCCCTATTCCTTCTTCCTGGGAAGGATCGTTTCTTCTTGCTCGGGCGCAGGGATGCGGCGGTGGTTGCCTCAATTTTGGAGCGTATCGACGAGAGTCTTCTTGGAAAGATCAGGACTGCCGTTGATCTTGCGCGACACGTGCCCCCCGGCACCAGCACTGATCTCGTTGCCCTGGCTGAGGAAGCGACGGCCGCAGCCTTGGACGGGGTGGAACCGGCGGGTCTTCTGGGCTCGAAGAAAGGCCTTCCTTGGCGGCCCGCGGCTTTTGGGCTCGGCGCAGCCCTCTTCATGGCAATTGCCTCGGGTGGGCAACCTCTGGCATGGATGCAGCGTTGTGCTCCCTGGCTCGATCCTCCGCCACCGCTTCCCTTGTGGCTGACCATTGCTCCCGGCGATTCCTCCGTGGCGTACGCAACTTCGGTGACGATACGGGCTGAGCTAGAGAACCGGGGCAATACACAGCCATTCCTGGTGATGCGGCGCCCAGGCATCTACGACACACGATTGCCCCTCAACACCCTATCGCGCCAAGCGAACCGTGATTTCCTTTCCCATAGCATCGGGCGCGTCAAGGAGCCCTTTAACTACATGGCCGTCGCCGGAGACGACAGCACCGAATGGTTCGGTATCCATGTCTACGAGTCTCTGCGCCTTGTTGATGCTTCCCTCCAGCTTCACTTTCCTGCCTACACAGGGCAAGAGAGCCTGCGCCTCTCGGGTTTTCCTTCGGATATCCGAGCCGTGGAGGGTACCAGGGCGGTGCTGAGCCTTGCCACCAATAACCCGTTGCAGGCATGCATGGCAGTAGGAGGTGTGGGAGATCCTCCCGAGAGCCTCTTGGTGGATGATACGGGCGCGCGGTGGCGATTCGGTCTGTTTAGGACATCAGAGATCCGATTCGAAGCGCGAGACCGGTGGGGACAGGAAGCACAGTGGGGGCCAATCAAGATCCGCCCTGTGCCGGATCGCAGCCCGGTGATTCAGGAGGTCTTGCCCGGAAGAGATGTGGACCTTGGCAGGGATCTGGCGATTGATCTCGGCATCACGGCGAGTGATGACTATGGCCTTACGGCGGTGTCTATTCGCTATGCCATCCATGGGCGAGAAGATACGCTTCTTTTGGGTTCGGGGCAGTTGGGCAAGGAAGGGACATGGCAACGGAGGTGGTTGTTGGATGCCTTTGATCTGTTGCCTGAAGATGTGGTGGCGTATCGGTTTGCGGTCACGGACAACAATGTCGTAACCGGTCCCAATACGTCGTTCAGCGACTGGTACCGGCTGCGGTTTCCCACGCTTTCTGAGATCATGGCGCGTCTCGATCAGGATCAATCCGGCATCATCGATAGCCTGCAGGCTGTGTCGGAGAATACGCAGGAGATCTATGAGGAGCTGAAGGAGCTATCCGTGGAAATGGCAGGCTCCGGGGCCGCGGATTGGGCAGCGAGGCAGAACCTTCGCGAGCTGGCCGACAAGCAGGAGGAACTTGGCGCGAAGCTGGGTGAGCTCGCCCAAGAATTGGCCGAGCTTCAACGGAGAACCGAAGAAGAAGAACTGTTTCCCGCGGAACTGCTCGAGAAGGTTTCACGGGTCCACGAGCTTCTCCATGATCTGGATATCCCCGAGCTGAAACGATCTCTCGAAGAGCTCCAGGAGGCGCTGGACAAGGTTGACCAGAAGGATATCGAACGAGCGCTCAACCGCCTATCCAGCCACCAAGAGGATATCTTGAAGAGCCTCGACAGGGCGGTGGAGCTCCTGGAACGACTACAGATGGCGCAACGGCTTTCTCACCTGGCGCGTGAAGCGGAACGGCTGGCCGCCGACCAGGAGACATTGATGGAGGACGAGGAATACCTGGATCGGTCCCCGCAGGAGGCAGGGAAGAAAGAACAACAGATGGCAGAGGATCTTCTTTCCCTCGAACAAGGGATGGAAGAGATGACCAGTGAACTGGAGCAGCATTCCGCGGCGCTGTCGGATAGTATGGCTGCCGCCCTTGACCGCGCGCGCGAATCGGCGGCCCAGGAAGCCCTGGAGCAGGCTGCCACTGATCTCCAAGAGGGAGACGTGGCTGAGGCGCGCCCACACCAGGACAAGGCGCTGTCAGGGCTCCAGCAGCTTTCAGCAGACCTGCAGGCCATGGAAATGTGCATGCAGGGAGGCGAGAGCCGCCGGATCGCGGAAGCGTTGTCCGCCGCGGAGGAGGTTGTGTCTGAGCTTTCCTTTGAGCAAGAGGAGCTCTTTGGATCCAAGGCCTCGGATGCGGCGCAGCGTGCCAGACAAGTGGGTATCGCAGATGCACTCCGTGAGGTGCGCGAACAGGTGGAGGAGGTCTTTGCGCAGGGTACAGGAATGGGATCAGGTGATCTGCTCAGCATCATGGCGTCCGCCCAAAACCAGGTAGACCAAGCTGTTGCCGATATGGGCGAGAAGGCAATGTCCTCGAGACAGCGGCGGGCGCTCTCGAGCCTCAACACGGTTTCCGCGATGTTGGCCTCTCTGCGGCAGCAGATGGAGCAGAGCTCTTCTTCGTGTGCCGGTGGCAACAGCATGGAGCAGCTATTTGGTCTTTCCCAGCAGCAGGGTCAGCTGAACAACAGTTGCAGCTCCCTCCTTCCCCAAGCAGGGCAGCTTTCGCAGGAAATGCTCTCGGCATTGGCCGCGCGACAGCAGTGGATACACGATCAGCTCGCTCGATTCAGCGAAGAGAGAGGAGGCCGGGACGGGGGAGGTGTGCTGGGCGATCTTGGTGAGGTCGGCAGGGAGATGGAAGAGGTGGTAGGACAGTTGGAGCGGTCGGGCTTGGGAGAGGATGCGGTCAATACGCAGCGGAGGATTCTCTCACGACTATTGGATGCACAGCGCTCTCTGAGAAGGCAGGGGCTCGCACGACGACGACGATCAAAGCCTGCGTCGGGGCCGCATTCGTTGCGGACTACCATGACACCAGTCCAAGAGAATCTTCCTCCCAAGCCGAGTTCACTTGCGCCTCCACGCCGTGAAGATCGCTACCCCCCTCTCTACAAGGAGCTCATCGATGCCTACTTCCGGGCCTTGGGGGAAGAGTGAAGTCGTTAGTGAAGAAGAGCTGGTGGCGCTGTCGTGGAAGGATCGGGAGCATGATGCTCGCGATGCTCATGATCCTGCCATTTTGTCCGCTCCCCCTTGCCGCGCAACAGCCGGAGCCGAAGATTCTCCCCGCCCGGGCACGCACATCGCATCTTGCCTCGCTCAAGGCGAAGCTCAGGAAGGTCATGCAGCAGGATGACATGGAGGAAGGCGCCCAGATGATCAATCAACTGCTGCTCGAGGGAATGGATGCCTCGCAGATCTTCATGACACTGAAACGCGGGCAAGAGAGGGCCAGCGTCATGCTGCTCGTGGAAGAGCTGGAACGGCTCGAGCAGCCTGTATCTGGCATGGAGGAAGTGCTTCTCTTGCTTTGCTCGACTGCGGGAGACAGCCTTGGATTCGAAGAGCACAAGTGCACGCTGGCACAGGATGACGGCCTGTCCAATGCCACACTGTTCACCATTGCACAGGAGGCGTTCGAGCAACAAGCATGGGACAATGCGACATGGGCCCTCTTTCGCCTGAAGGAGCGAGGAGAGCTGCTCGATCCCCGGCTTCTACTCTCCTTGGCTCAATCACTCATAGGGCTCCATCACCATGGAAAGGCCGCCAGTGTGCTCGACGAGATTCTGGCATCCGGCCACCCCTCAGGATTCCACCGTGATCGGGCAAGTATCCTGCGAGCCAGGATTCTCTTCATAGATGAGGGGAAGGATGAAGAGGCGCTGCAACTCTTGGCCAAGGTAAGAAAATCGAGAACGAGAGAACGGTCGGAGGCGCTGCTTCTCCAGGGGCTCATACGATATCTGGATCATGGAGACGAAAGCCACGCCGAGCGTCTTATTGGCCTGGCGGGTACATGTCCTGATCTGGACGAGGCGAATGACGCCCTCGCCCTGGCGCGGCTCGCTCCCCTCCTCCCGGAGGATGAGGAAATGCGAAAGAGAATCCTGGCTGCTCAAAGAATGGAGCTGCGTCGGCGTTGGTGTGATGCGGCCAGGGCCTATCATGCCATGATTCCCAAGGTGGTCCCTCCCCTTGCGGCGCATCTGACCCTCCGTGCGGCACGGTGTTGGGAGCAATGTGGAGAGATGACCAGGGCATTGGCGGCATGGATGGACCTGGGCGGATTCGAGGAAATGGCGGCTGTGGCGCTTTTGGGGCAAGGAGACTGCCTTGCACGCATGGTGCAGCCTGAGAGCGCGGCGGTCCTCTACATGGAGCTTCTCACGCGGTACCCGGGAAGCCCTCATGCCGCCCGCGCCCGAAGCAGACTGCTCCAGTAATGAGATGCATAAGGGTTTCAGAGGTTCAAGGGTTCAAGTCTTCGCTATGCTACGCCCGGGCATGCGGATTTCAGGACGGGGGTCATCGCGAGCGGTAGCGCGGCGATCTCAATGGGCGGATGAGATTGCTTCGTCGCTACCCTCCTCGCAATGACAGGTGGAGGAGCTGGTCATCGCGAGCGGTAGCGCGGCGATCTCAGTTGAGAGCATGACATTGCTTCGCAGCTACTCTCCTCGCAATGGCTGAGGGTGGGGCCACGGTTCCGGAATCTCTCTACGGGATATTGTATTCCTATCGTGAGCCCTACCACGAGGCCGAGACAGTAAAACGAGAAAATGAAACATCCCCAAATCACGTACCAAAACTGATTAAGTTCCTGCGCAGGAACTTAATCAGTTCCCCAAACGGCGCTCTCATGAATTGAAAGACCATACCCTTCCTCATCTGTCAAAAAGCCTTGGGTCAGAGGAGAGAATGCGACGAGTGTGCTTGCGGTGGCCGGAGGAGAAAGATAGTATGAGTTGTTGGAGGATAGAGAAGGAGTCATGGCAGAGAAAACAGACATCGAAGTTCTCCTGAATACGCTGGTTGATCTGATCGCACGGGGTAGACAGAGGGAAGCTGAAGCCCTGCTTCTGCGATACCCAAGATCAAGCCGCATCTTGCTTGCCAGGATTGTCGTTGCTGGGGGCGCATGCACTGATGCTGAGCTTCTCCTGCTGGCGGTGCTTGCCCGCGATGATGACTGCAACGTGCGAGCGCAAGCGCTTGATTCGCTGATGAGACACTCGGGACGGCTCCCGGATGTAGTGATATGCGATCTGGTGCAGAATCAGGAGACCGAACCATGGGTCCAGGTTCTCCGGGTACGTCTCTGCAATCGTATTGCCCGGTCCCACCTGGATACCGCGCTCCATACTCTCCGGCTCATGGCCTGTGTGCCTCAGCAGTGGATCCAACGTGAGGTTCAGGCATGTCTTGGCACCTGCTGGGGGATAAGCGACAAGGCAACCTGGCAGACAGTTGCCCCGTGGCTGAACGATCAGAATGAATATGTGCGTGAGACAGCGGTCAGATTCATTGCCACGGGAAGGCGCCCCAATGGATCGACCATCCCTGGGCTTCTTCATGATCTTGCCTACGATAGATCAGCCCTGGTGAGAGAAGGTTGCGCGCGGGCTTTGAGCTCCCATGCAGTCGAGGATCTTGAGAATGCCCTACCACAATTGATTCATCTATCACGAGATCGAACTCATTGGTTCGTAAGGCTGACAGTGGCACGTGGACTCGTCCACTGGCGTGATGCGGCGCCCTATGAGGCGCTGGCGACCATTAAGCCTCTGCTCTGTGATCCGATGAATATCGTAAGAAAATCGGCCCTCAGGCAGTTGAGAAGAGTGACCAGGAGCTATCCCGCCTTGGCTTTTGATGTGGTAACAGGCTGGCACAATGCTCGCGAAACCCGAGATGAGACGATTGCTGTTTGCCTTGAGGAGGTCTCGTGCGCGTCGGCTGAGCCGACAGCATAGCAGCCTATGGCTACTTGAAACGGTAGGTGATCCGCCCCCTCGACAGGTCATAGGGAGAAAGCTCGAGCGTGACTTTGTCACCGGGAAGTATACGGATAAAATGCTTGCGCATCTTGCCTGATACGTGAGCGAGTATCACGTGCCCGTTTTCGAGAGTAACGCGAAACATCGCGTTCGGCAACGGCTCAGTCACCGTACCTTGAACCTCTATGGTTCCCTCTTTTGGGGGCTTTCGCTCACTCTCAACCCGATTCCGTGCGCGAGCTGCCTCAATGGCTGCTTTGCGTTTCCTCTGCACTGGCACAGTTCCAAACCTCAGATTCTTCCAGAGTTAATGAGAGCCCGCATTTGTCACCAATCCCGCGTCCGCCGCGGGACTTCGTTACGAGAGATGGTGACAAAAGTGGGCTAATAGCCAAATTTGCCGAACGAATGTATTCTCCGGTGTTCAGGTTGTCAAGCCGACAGGAGCGGAAGCGTTAATGTGGAATTGCCCACATGCATCCGCTTTCCCCGTTGTGTGATCGATTCATGAATCACGCACTATTATCAAACCGGTGTACTTGAGTCCTTCATCGTTCCGGGCAGCTACGATCCCAGCTTATCTCTTGCAGCCTTTCGTTTGGCGAGTGCCGGGGGAATACTCAAGAAAAGGACAGCAAGAATGATGATCGCTGCGCCGATGAACTGAGTTGCCCGGGGAGCGCGCTGATCGAAGAAAAAGGTCAAGGCGAGTGTTGCGATGACCCCGGCGATAATACTTGAGGATCGATTCACCGGAACACAGAAGGTATTCTCGCGCCGATCGAGGAACACCAAGCTGCCGAAGATGCCGGTACCTTGTGAGAATATGCCGACCCAGATGATCGCCGCAAAGTAGGGCATTCCCCAATGGGCGGTGAAGCCGGCCCGAATAGTCTGTGCCATCTCACCGCTGCCGAAAACCGCAATGATGGCCAGGATGAGTACGAGTGCGGGGGCTGCCACCATCTGTTCCTCAGCAAAGTACTTCCGATTCGCATGGGTTACGCTGGACTTGGCCAATCGACTCATGAAGCGAAGCCGGATGAAGTAGCTGGCCAGGTAGATGGCGATGTCGATGGCGCAGAGGAAGGGGATGGTGTAGCTGTCAGTATCAACTAGGCTGACGAGGAGTGCGCAAAGGGCGCAGGCGAGACCGGCCCAGGAAAACCAGCGGACATGTCTCTTTGACAATGCATCGACGATGGGCGCGATGATGAGTACCCCACCTCGCATGAGCAGCATGGCGAACACAATACTCACACCCTCGAACGTGTACGCCAATGTGGTTGTGCCGATGATCATTGCAGTGCAGAGGCCGGAGAGAAACGTCCAGCGCGTGGGATGTGGGAGATTGACACCCATGATCTTCGAGCGGGCGGCAAACTTCCACCAGCGTGTCGCGATCAAGAAGATCACCATTCCCACCGCCGAGGCGCTGACCGATATGGGAAGGAGCGTGAATCCGGCGAGACTCTGACCATTCAGCGCGGGAAGAAGTCCCTTGCTCAGCAATTTGACCATCAGGCTGTAGGGGACGTAACTGGCGAAGTATCCGAAGGCGAAAACCCAGATGCTATATTCTGCCAACCAGTCAGTCAGAGACTTCTTCGCGTTCATGCCACCTCCCTCGTGTGGATGTATCGGAACTGTAAGTTCTCAGTAGGTCAGTGCAGCAGGAGAGAAATCCGTAACTTCTGCAGTTCTATGCCACGCAGCGTCTCCCATGCCGACTCACGCTTCGATCTCCCTTCTGGAGAAATGGAATAATGCGGTGTGGAAAAGGAGATCCTGGGTCGGAAGAGAAATCAGGATCTCTCGTCCCTGCAACCCGGTATTCCACCAGTCCATCACTCCAGTGGTCAAATGCGTAGAGTGGCGGAGCTATGTTCGTCCTCATGCGAAGCGATGAAGCTATGTACCTCCGCCGCCAAGCGCAAAGCTGATGCCGCTGGATGTGTCTCCCGTACGGGGAGGGATCGTGAAATCCTCGATCCGCCAACTGGCGGACCTCCGGAGGGCACGGCATGCCATGCCCCTACATGGGGAGACCAATTCTGCGGCAAATCTGTGCGTCAGGACTGCGAACCTATTCCTGTGCGAACCCTTAATCCCCAGAGCCGCCTGCAAACCTCTTCAAGGTGATTTCCCAGTAGCTCCGGTTTATCCGTTTTCTCGGGCTCATTATCAAAAATCGCGTAGGGAATTCGATGGTCCCTGACTACAAGGTGTTCAGGATCCTTCGCGGTGAATTGTTCCCATTCCGATTCCTTGTAGAGAAACTCGATCTTCTTGTCTTCAAGCGCGTGTTCCAGAATACTATCCGGCTTGTCAGGATTGTAGCGTCGCCGATTCTTGCGGAGCGATTCTTCCCAACTCACCTTGATGTAGATGGTGTTTGCCTTGGTGAGGACGTCGTCGGAAAGGAACGAGTAGGCTTCTCTAAACCCACCGTGTTGTTTTCCTCTGGCAAACTCGAATAGAGCAGTCGTCGTCTCATGGTAGCGCGGCACGTCCCGAAGTCGCTTGGCGTAGGAAAGGTTGAGCTTCTCAATGAGGAAGTTCCAGAAGAACGGATCCTTGAATACGTAACCCGGAAGGGTTTTTCCTTGGTACTCGAATGTGGTGTCAGAGATAAGGCGGGGCTTTCCGTGCCGTTGGTAGATATCATCATCCTCAAAGCGTTCCCAAAGGATCGGGAAATCATCGAATTCCTCGAACTCGCCAATGTGAAAGCGGCGGATACGTTCATCCAGCGGAGTGCCCTTGAGGTAGTCGATCACCTCGGATTTTCCGGCCGCGGGACGGCCATTCAAGATAATGATATCAAACGTATTTTTGCCCATCTTTACGCCTCTTTCTTGGTGAGGGAAGGGTTTCGCGGGGTTCGCGCAAGAATAATCTCACATTTCGACATCCCATCTTCATCCCGCGCAGTACGCGGGACTACGCCTCCCGTCTACGCCAAGGCTCCGCCGTGGCAGGCCCGTCTACGCCAAGGCTTCCGTCTACGTATGACTACGCCGTGACAAGCCGTCGAGGCAGGCCCGTCTACGT
>JAUXFG010000224.1 GCA_030620115.1 Candidatus Fermentibacterota bacterium | reverse complement strand
GGGGAGTATGATGAGTGCCCGGAAAGCTGGCGGTACAAGCTGGAAGTGAAGGCGTACAGTGGATCAGATACATTGCTGTCTGCGGAGCTTGCCATGGCGGAAGTTGGTACGCGGCGGTTGGTGTTAGGGTTCAAACCTGAGACACTCGAGGACGCGGTGACAATAGTTTCGTATGGGGGGCTGTTCGAGGTGCCGGCGTACTTGGTGAGGCTAACGCCGGTGATGCGTCTACAGGGAGAGACAGTAGCACATGGCGAAGGTGGGATCGGATTGGGGAAGAAGTATCTGGTTCGGTGGCGGATGACGAGTCCCAAGGGAGAACTGTTCGATCGAGAGATGGAGATGACGGCTGGGATGGTGTGGGGTGCAGGCGCCATGGGGTGGCGTGTTCCGGGGCTGCTGTGGCGGGAGCGGCGCGGTACTGGCGACGGAGAAGGGGCTCAGGGTCGCGAGCTGCACGGGATGGTGATGCGATATTGGGAACATGTGGGACGGATGTGGGACCGATTTGGCGAATTGTGGTGGACGTGGGTAATACAGGAGCCTGATATGTCGGTGGCGTCCACGGAGCTGAAGCGTGCGGATGTGTTTGGGCAGGCGGTGGGGGTATCATGGAATGGATTGTACGTGAACATATATTGTGCGAACGATCTGGTAGAGTTAGGGAAAGTAGTGAGCGATCGCGACAAGGTTGTGGAGGGGCGGACGTTTGTGGGAGGAGGCTCGGCGTCGTGGATGGAGCATGAAGTGTTTGCTGAGCGATGTGGGGTGAATGCGGTGAGCGCGGTGAAGGTATTGGTTCGCGCGGTTGAGCAGGGGATAGCGATCTATGATGTGGACAGCACGAATGCAGAGGAACAGATGGGGCTGATGGATCTGCCGGCCTGGGCGCTATGGCAAATCTGGTCGTATGTGCATGCGGGATATGAGGTGAAGGTACCTGGAGAGCTGGTGAGCGATGAGGAGTGGGAGGGAGTAGGGTATGTATGCTGGGATGCCATGGGTGGAGGAGGATACATCATACAGGGTTCATTGAATGGAGGCATGACCACGCCCGGGGGTGATTGGTACAGATGGGGTCAGTTGCGCATTGTGTATGGGTGTATGACTGATGAGTGGCAGGAGTACTATCCTGAGGTAGAATTTGATCCGATGAGTCCGCTGCCGTGCGACTGGCTGTATTCGACGTCTCACATAGTATCTCCGACTGACAGTTCGATCTGGGCGAAGGGGGAGCAGATACATTTTGTGCAGATAGACAGCATCTGGATGATGATAGATGGGGAGGAGTCATTGTTGGTGATGGAGGATGACAAGCTCTATATCGACACGAGTGACTGGGAGCCGAATTTGTACACCTACCGGCCCGAGATATATGGTCCGTATCCCCCTGACGCGCCGACGGATACGTTGTGGTATCTGAGCGAAGAAGATTCAGTCAGCTTCTGGGTAGTGCAAGTTAAGGTTGATGAGGAGTTGTCGGATAGGATTCTGGATGTGCCGGTGGACGAGAATGATGAAGCGGAGGTGCCATCGAGAACAGTGTTCAGGATACTTCCGGATTCGTTGTCTGCGGAGTGTTCGTTTGTGCATAGTGCGGCAGCAGAGGAAGTGAAATTCTACCACTATGTGACGTATCAGCCCGAAGGAGGCGAAGAGATCACCGTCAAGCAGGAGGTTGAGTTCGGACTGGACTCACTGGATGTATCAGACTGGCGATACACGCTGCATTGGGAACAGAAGGATGATGGCGACCAATGGTTCGATCCAGCCCACAATCCATACACGAGTCATATTTCGATGAGATGGGGGGAAACGGGTGGTTCGCGTGAGACCGGAGCCGGCCATTCGGATGGCCACATTGAGGCGTTGGCTGCTGGGTTCGGGCTAGTAGTCTACCTTCCCAACGGGAATGCAGTGCCCGAAGTAGAGGAGCAACTTCCGGGCAGGGGAGTGTACGTGCCCTTGAACTCAGACCACGATAACGGTGATCAGTACATACCTGATTCCGAAGAATTGCTGTATGGAGATTTCGTGGACGTCGAGAATGACCTGGTTAAGATCGAGATCCAATTGGAACCGTGGACGGATTGGTTCTACCTTAATGGTTTCAAGGTAGGATTACGTTCGATGAGCGACAGACTGAGAGTGTGGAGGGGGTGCACTGGTGGTTTCGAGAACCTCGTCGTAGATCCTGCCACTACCAGCGAATGCTGGTACTCGCTCACAGAGGAGACACAGGCTGACTTCACGGACTTGTGGGTTGAGGGGTGGAAAAAGAGCTTGGTTACTCATGATGCACCACTCGTTCTGGTAGTATCGGACGGTCAATCGAGCGAGATAGAGTTGGATCGTGCGGAGTTCACAGTCATACACCCGGACGTCACTCCCACGCTGGAGATCGGGTTGGACAAATTCGCCTTCATCAGTAACGACCAAATGCCGGACCTGCGGGCGCAGATGCTTCCTCCGCAACTGCAGGGTTTTGTACACTGGGATTTGGTGCTCGAATACCGTCGAAACGCGAGGCAGGACTACGATACGTATGGGGAGTGGTGCGGTGCCGGTGAACAGTGGGTAATGAGAAATGAATTCGGCGAGGACCGACGTGGCGGCAAGGCAAGGCTAAGGTGGAGCGTGGCGGGCGTGACAGTCTATCAGGACTATGTGTTCCACATCAGAGGGGTGAATCCCCCGGTGGACGAAGTGGAGGCCAGGATCATGGCATCTGGGATTTGGTATGCACACTACATCGCCCGGCATGAGAGCGATCACCCGACGCAGGGCCGCTACTATGCCCAGTTCAACGAGGTTGGCGCATGGGGCCCGGGGTGGGGAGACATCCGGGGGTGCCCAAACTGGGGAGGACCCGTGGAGGGCTGGGGCATCATGCAACTTGATACGCCGACTCCAGGAGCCCAGGAGCTTTGGAGTTGGACGGCAAATGTTGATGAGGGATTGGCGAGGATGGAGGACCATCGTGGAGAGGCTGCGGATTGGATTCAGAGACAGATAGAACAGCAGATCAACGACAGGCCTGACTTGCCGTTGCAGAACGAGGTCTTCACGTGGGCGGGAGTCACATTCCAAGAGGGCACTGGTCGGACACCCACAGACGCTTGTGCCATGTGGAGGTACAACGGTCAGGGAGGTGATTGGCCAATCTGGTGGGTAGACTGGGAGGAAGAGGTTGCGGACCGCCATTGGGATTGGGATCACAATGACTGGTATCTCAATAGGGTGATGCAGGAGGTGAATCAATGAGAAATCTTACTTGGGCCATATTATTCGGCAGTCTACTGCCTGGGTTTGCGATGGCAGGATATCTTGTGGTTTCTGCTTTAGAGGAAGGGGTGCCTCCAGAGAATCCGCAGATCTGGAAAGTTGACCATGATGCCGGCATGTCTTTGGTAAGCGAAGTTCCACTGGATGGTGGAAATGTGCGCAAGGTAGAGCTTTGGAGGGAGCGAGGTGTTCTAGCAACCTGGTGTCGCTGGGAAAATGGAAAGGATTTGGGATTAAGGGCGAAGAAATGCCGTGTGTCGCTTGTCGATCTGCGCAACTTGGAAGACCATCTGAGGTCGGTGATAGACTCTGATCCCGTTTTCGGAGGGCATCTCCTTGCGGAAAATGACTCTACGGTGGGCGTGTTGACTCATGGCCTGCGCGGCCACGTGGCCGACGGCGTGGACGTCTACACGGCGACTACAGCGGATGGCGGCCTTGGAGAGATCACTACTTCAGAAATGATGGGACGTCTGGATCTGGTCAGGTACAACGGCTCGATACCGAGTCGCAAGTTCTATGGGCCTCTCGCGGTCAACGTATCGAAGAGTGGTCAGCTTTCTTACTGGTACAACGTGCGTACAGAACCACGCCCGCTGGCGGTGGCCATGCCTGATAGCGTCGTTCGGATGCTCCCCGGAACCCGATGGAAGGGGGATGTGCTCGGTGGAGGGGTATCCGCCCAGACGGATTCAGTGATTCTGTTCGCATTCAGGCTCAACGGAAAAGAAGAAGGGAAGGATCAGCGCTTCCATGCCATGCATCTCCGGGGCAAGGATGACTGGGAGGTATTCCTCTCGCCAGGAGGAGGGACGGTGGCCCAAGCGTTCTCTGAGTGGGTGGTATTCACGTACATGACCTTGGAGGACCGCCGGGGGATCCACCAAACGGGCTATGGGGTTCGTAGCGGACCCTACAGGTTTGTTAACTGGAAGGATGGGCGGGATTGGACCGAGGAAGGAATGGGCGTAGGATGCGAGATACTCGAAATATGGGATGAGCATATCTTGTATCGCAAGGGGCAGGAGCTCATCGAGGGGCGGATCGCGGGCGAGTCGGTAGTCGACCAGCGTGTGCTTGCGCAAGATCCGATCATCGAGGACGTGTACTGGGGGATAGCGGAAGGGCGCCTGGAAGAGTAGGACCGCCAGCGGGGCCGGCACCGCGCTCGTGAGCGTCACCGGATAAGCCTTGCATTGTGACCTTCACGCCATTATGGGCGAACGGGGGCGTAGTGGACTATCACATTGGGGATTCGGCGCGCCGGAATTCTGCCAAGGGCGAGAACGCAGTGCACACCGCTGGCGATGCCTGTGGGCCGGCTGGAAACCATTTCTGACCTAGAGCGCCGCGACCTTTGCTTTTGTCAAGCGACAACTATTCTCAGATTCAGGGCTCCTGATATGTTGAGCTCAACATATCAGGAGCCCTGAGCATTTGATCCGATGAGTCCGCTTCCGTGCGACTGGCTCTATTCGAGGGCAACGATAACCTCCCCAGCCGACAGTTCGATCTGGGCATGGGGGAGGAAGTTCCGTATACCCGGATAGACAGCATCTGGATGGAGATTGATGGCGAGGAGTCATTGATGGTCTTGGGACCGGACACCTACTATTTCAAGACGAGGGACTATGAGCCGAACAAGTACAAGTTCATGCCAGAGGTATTTGGTCCGTATCCACCAGGATCACAGAATGATCCGATCTGGTACCTGAGTGAGGAAGAATCGTTGAGTATCTGGGTGGTGAAGGTGGAGGTGGATGAGGAGCTGTCGGATCAGATTCTGGATGTGCCGGTGGATGAGAATGATGAAGCGGAAGTGCCATCGAAGACAGTGTTCAGGATACTTCCGGATTCGTTATCGTCGGAGTGTTCGTTTGTGCAAAGTGCGGCAGCAGATGAAGTGAAGTACTGGCATTATGTGACGTATGAGCCCGAAGGAGGCGGAGAAGAGGTCACCGTCAAGCAGGAGGTGGAGTTCGGATTAGACACGCTGGATGTATCCGATTGGAAATACACGCTGAGATGG
>JAUXFG010000260.1 GCA_030620115.1 Candidatus Fermentibacterota bacterium | reverse complement strand
GTTGAATGTTCGATGTTCAATCCTTCTATCCAAGCCATCCTCTTTCCAGCCCCTCCCACCCAGATTCTTCGGTCACTCAGCTCCCTCAGAATGACACAGAGTGCACCATCATTATGTTTAGGACCCCTGTCTTTCTGAGCGACTGCAAGGAGCGAAGAATCTCTCTTGCTCATCAGCTCAATGGCTCATGAGCTTCCCGCAATGCCCATTTCAGCAATTCCCCATCCCCTCTTCCCAGATTACAGATTCTTAAATGGTCTTTTCTCGGCAATTCCGAAGTCATGGTTTCGAGGCTATAGCACCTCCACGGTATTCTTGAATTCGAAACCGAGCGCTGCCATCTTCTCAAGAACCGGCTCCGAAATCTCCGGCAAGGTGGGCAAATGTACGCCTCGGGCGGCGATTTTTCCCTCCAAAAGGAGTCGTGAGGCGATTGCGGCAGGTAAGGCGACTGCTCGCGACATTGCCGAGGTCCCCCCGCACGGGATTCCCTCCACCAACATGCGGGATGTTCGTCGCTCGAGACGATTGGGGAATTTGGCAAGGATGTCGCTGTGGACTAAAATCATGTCCTGCTCTCCAGGCCTATATGACATCTTTTTCAGCATGAGATCAAGGAGGATATCGGCGTTGGTTCCGGATGAGAGGGGGATTGCTGAATCCTCAAAGAGCCCGAGCCACTCCAGGCTTTCCATGATTTCGTTTGTCTGTTCGAGATCGAGGAATGCTGCAACGCGTTTCCGGAGGAAAAAAGAGGTATCGAGATTGATTCGCGAAGCAAGGAAGTCCGCATACGACTTGCCGTGAAACCGAGAGGTGATCGTGTCATCGAGCAACCCGAGTCTGATCAAGGCCCCCATGGCGTCGCACCACCCCGGAAACCGCAAGAGCCCTCGATAGAATGAAATGTTATCAGCAAGCCCATAGGGTTTCAGGTATCTGGTGCAGTCACGATTCGGGTAGGTCTCGAACGTGCCAATGCCCTTGATAGTCACCAACTGGTGGTGCGACAGGAGCTCTGAGCCCGGGACTTCTATGCGATTCCCATCTCGGAGATAGGTTGCGCTTGCCCTTACCGCCGCCATCAGTCCTTTCGGGCTCCACGAGAATTTGTAGCGGAACGGATTTTGTCTCGAATGCATCGCCGGCAGCCCGGCGCCGTAGGAATCCAGCTTCGTGACGATCCCTCCCGCGGCCTTCGCTTCATCGATGGCTTTGCAGGCGCCCATATGATCCAAACCAGGATCCTCACCGATCTCGTTCAACAGCAGAATGTCTTGGCTCCGCGCCTCCCCATCAAATGAACTCATCTCAGGGCTGATATATGACGTGGTGATCAGATGCTTTCTCAGTCGGACACAAGTACTGGCAACACCTGGATGAAGTGATGGTGGGAGCATGCTGACCACAAGGTCCGCCTCCTTGACGATCTCATCCAAAATATCTCTCTGACCCGCCTTCCAGCAGATTGCCGTGCCTGAATGTCTGCCGGCAACAATCTCTCTTGCCCGTGCCACATTCATATCAGCGACGATGACGTGGCACTCACACGTATCGATGAAGTAGTCCACCATCGGCTTAACCACGAAACCCGCTCCAAGTACGACAATGGTATTCAGTTGATACCTCCTTTGCATTTGCTTGCATATTCTCGCCATCTCGTCTTCACGGCAAATCCTATGTGCTGCTCATTGGCTCGTCGTTCACCGGTTTCAGGTTTGAGTGTTCAGGAGGGGGAGGTCATGTGCACCAGCTTCCAATGGCGGGGAAAATCGGTTCAGGAGCGTATCCTTGGGTGGGAGAACCGAGCATGCGGGGAGGGGGGCAGAGAGAAACAGCTGCGTAAATGCTTGACAGCTCTGCTCTTGACCTATACAATTACAATTGATTCTGAGCTGGGATTACTACGGAATCCAGGAGAAGATAGCAGTGTTTTAGTTTTCGGTTCCCCGCCTGCATTGCACCAGGTCAGGAATCCTGTCGCATCTTCGAAATCGTGGGGTTCCCCACGGAGCGAAGATCATCCGGGTCAAGACAGAGGAAGATGTTCAGACATGGAAGCTGGTTCAGTGAAGATGTCCACGCGCGTTGCCGCATGGATTTGTCTCTGGATTGTGCTTACCGTATGCCCGTGCCAGGCCGATGAGTGGCAGTGGCGACCAATAGCTTGGAAAGGCGTATCCGTAAATTCCGTGGTTGCCCCTCGTGACTCCGCGGACGTTCTTTACATAACCATCACATCGGGTATATCGGAAGAGCTGTTCGGAGTTCACAAGAGCCATGACGGAGGAATGACCTGGCGCTTCTTGCCGGAGAGCAACCACCGTGGGGCCGCAATCCTCACCATCGATCCCAAGAGCCAATCCACTGTTTACTGCGGTTCAGGCGGCCCGAATTTCGTCGATCCGAGCGCTTACCCGCGACGGAGCCGTGACGCCGGCGCACACTGGGAAGTGATTGAAGCCCCGGTACAGCGGATCGTCGCAAGCCCGTGCATCGATTCGCTTCTCTTGGCAGTGGGACGGCCGATGCTCTACTGGGACCTAAGGCGCAGCACCGATGATGGGGCGACGTGGGATTACCTGTCGGGTGTCGAGTCCACTTACCCCAGCGACAATATCATCTTCAATGTGGTAGACTCGCTGGAAGTTTTTTCGTGGTACTACTATATTTCAGGCTTGCATGGCCTGGCGCGGAGCCGAGATGCGGGAGTCACCTGGCCGGTGGTTCTGGAGGGGCTCATCGGCGGTTTTGACCAGCATCCGCTTGATAGTGATCACTGGATCGCGATGAAGCTGGATTTGTACACGTATACCAGCTACTTCTGTGAATCGTTCGATGACGGGGATACATGGGATTCGCGGTTGCTCCCGGACAACATTGAACATGCGAGGGGGATAGCGTTCGATAGGAATGATCCCCGGATCATCTATCTTGTGGCTGCCTATGCGAACTACACGCACTTGGGGATGTACCGGTCTACCGATGGGGGCGATACCTGGGCAACGATGAACGAGGGCTTTTCACGAATCGGTCTCACATGGGAGATTTTCCAAACCAACGGCAGGCCGGGCAGGCTTTTGGCCGCCAGGGGAGATGAGCTCTGGGAATGGACAAATCAGCAGCACGGAGAAGTTCCGGGAGCAACCACGTCCGAGCTCTTGCATCTTGAATCAGTTTCGCCATGTCCTTTCCGCACCGCGGTAGTGGGACGGATGGTCATCCCGATGAGTAGCGTTGTTGACGCCAGGGTCTACTCCGTAAGAGGTACATTAGTACGTCATCTTTTCACCATGCCGTTTAGCCGGGGCTCTCATAGCTTCATCTGGAATGGACGAAATGGCAGCGGACGGGGAGTTGCTCCTGGGGCCTATATCCTGAGGATCCAAGCAGGAGAAGCGCAGGCATCACTGCGGGTGGTGAAGTTGGAATAGCGATATGCTTCGCTGTCGCTCAGTATCCCGGGTCTGATGCGGGACAGAGGATACGTCTCCGGGCTTCCGTCTCCGCTCTTCGAGCTTCGCCGGGACAGGTCGCCACGGCAGAACAGGCTACGCCTTGGCAGAGCCGGGAGCCTCGGTCGTCCCGCACCCAAAGCGTTGGGTGCGGGACAACCACCGCCAACTACGCCGCTTCGCGACGAAAGTCGGTG
>JAUXFG010000114.1 GCA_030620115.1 Candidatus Fermentibacterota bacterium | reverse complement strand
TCCGCATTGATCCTCCTTGGGGTTCGCGCAAGAATAGGTTCGCATTCTTGGCGCACAGATTTGCCGCAGAATTGGTCTCACCGAGGGAGCGAAACCGGCTTGCCACGGCGGAGCCTTGGCGTAGACGGGAGGCCCCGTCCGCCAGGCGGCGGATCGAGGATTTCGCGACGGAGACGAGGCCAATAGATGTGGTGAAGATGGGATGTCAAAATGTGAAGTTATTTCTGCGCGAACCCTAAGTCCGATCCCGGCTTCTCCGTGGTCTTCGGGATTTCCGACGGCGGTGAGTGCGATCTGGACCCGATTTGTCCTGTTCAGCGGATGCCTTCGAAGGCTGAGGTAAGGGTGCATGGAGCATCTGCTGGTAATAGTCGTCTAATAGCATCGTGATGATAGCAGCCTCGTCATCATTTTGGGCTAATCTGCGGGCGAGCGGCACAAATCGTTGACTGCGCTCAGTTTTCAATTTGGCACGCTCGCGCAACCGAGCTTCCAGCATGATCGTTACCCGTTCCGCAACAATCGCCTCAACATCAGCTTTGGTGGGCAATGGTCGCTCTTGCAGGTCAATACCGTAGTGTTTGGCTATGCGGTCGAGAGCAAACTTCTCTATTCCACTCACCAATGAAATCGCAACTCCAGCCACGCCTGCGCGGCCCGTACGCCCGGCGCGGTGGATGTAGCCCTCGATGTCTTCAGGCATTTCGTACAGAATCACGTGGGAGAGTTCGGGGATATCCAGTCCTCGCGCGGCAACGTCGGTCGCCACAAGAAACCGAAGGGTCCCTTTGCGAACACGCTCCAAAACCCGTTCGCGATCATTTTGCGAGAGATTGGCGCTCAACTCATCCGCGTCATATCCGAATCGTTGCAGTACCACCGAAACGTAGTGCACTTCGACTTTCGTGTTGCAGAAGATGATGACCGATGCCGGGTTTTCGATTTCGATGATGCGAACGAGACTGCGATCCTTGTCCATGCCGGGGACAATGTAGAAAACATGCTCCGTGTCGGTGACGTGGACATGATCGCCGCTGAGGGTAAGGAATTCCGGTTCGTGAATAAACTCTCGTGCGGTGTGCATGACGGTGGCCGGGAAAGTAGCAGAAAACATACAGCTATTGATGGTGCGGGCGGGTAGGTAGCGCTGCACCTGTCTCATGTCAGGGTAGAAGCCCATTGATAACATGCGATCAGCTTCGTCGAAAATCAGCATCTCAAGATGACGAAGTGAGAACGTGCCGTTGAGCAGATGATCGAGCACGCGTCCCGGCGTGCCGACGACGATATGCGCGCCTTCTCGGAACGCATCCAATTGTGCCCCATAGCCAACGCCACCGTATACCGCAACAGTGCGGAAGCCTGCGGCGTTGCATAGCATTTCGGCCTCCCGCGATACTTGCCGGGCCAGCTCGCGTGTGGGGACCAGAATAAGCGCCTGACAGTAGTTGTTGGCCGGGTCGAGCCGCTCCAGCATGGGCAAAATAAACGCGCCGGTTTTGCCGCTACCGGTGCGGGCCTGGATCATCATGTCCCGGGCATCGAGCAAGCACGGGATGGCCCGGGCCTGAACGGGCATGAGGGTTTTCCAGCCCGCGTGAGCAGCGGCGTCACGCAAGCGCTGAGGCAGCTGTTCTAGCGTAACATCCGGAAATGGATTGTGTGGTTCATCAATGTTGCGATTGTTGGACTGAGTCACGTGAATCTCGATTCATGCTCTTTCTTGCCAATTGGCGGTGTTCCACGCATCGAATTGCGGGTTGCAATGGAGTCAAAGATGTGAATACTGGCAATCGCTACTGCGATCACGCATTGAATCTGTTGGCCCAAGTAACGAATGACAAGACGAATCCCACTGGCTGGCGCCCTGCACGCCGGCTCTGTCAGAACCGAACGACGCCTTTGGCGACTAGCCCGAGCTTCTCACCGATCCCGCGTCCGCCGCGGGACTGGAGACGAAAGTTAGTGAGAAGTGCGGGGTCAATCACGTGATCCCCGGAGAATGAGCAGTCGTAACAGATTTGCCATGGCGACCGCAGCGGCGGCGAGATAGGTCAGAGCGGCGGCATTGAGCACCTTGCGTGCACCAGGGATCTCATCGCCGGCGAGGATCCCAGACTTGGATAGATGGGCCAGGGCTCTGCTGGAGGCATTCAATTCCACCGGGAGCGTAACGACATGGAATAGAACCACCCCGGAGAAAAGCAGGATGCCGATATCGAGCAGTTTTGGGCTGCCAAGTATGAGCCCGAAAATCGCCAACGGCCATGCAAGCGTGCTGCCTAGTTGTGCGGGACCAAGAAGCCCATGACGGAACTTCAAGGGGAGATAGCCGCCCTTGTCCTGTAATGCATGCCCAACTTCGTGGGCTGCAACCCCCAACGCTGCTACCGACCGGCCGCTATAGACCGGCTCCGAGAGACGGACACGCTTGGTTCTGGGGTCATAATGATCGGTAAGCCGGCCGGGCTGCGGCTCAACGACCACCTCAGTGAGTCCATTCATCTTTAGTATTCGCGAGGCTACTTCGGCTCCGGTGAGCCGACGCCTGGTGGGAACCCGCGACATTGCAGCGAATGTGGTCTTCACCTTGTTCTGCGCGTACATTGCGAGAATCATGGCGGGAATCAGAATAAAAAAAGTCGGATCCCAGAAGAACATAATCTCCTCCTATGGTGTTCAAGAGTTCGGGCAAGACCCGAACATTCTGATTCTTATACATTTCACTGCTGGCAAACCCCGGCCCAGCTTCCGAGGTTTCCATCTGATCAATCAGCGGAGGAAGATCTTGAAAACCACCCTTCTTGTCACTGTTCTCGTGAGTATGTTATTCGCATCAAGCACCATGGCGACGAGACAACCGAACATCATTGTGATCACTATTGACGCCCTGCGCCCGGATCACCTAGGCTGCTACGGGTATGAGAAGCCTGTTTCACCTACATTGGATAGCCTCGCCGCTTCGGGAACCATCTTTACCAATGCCTTCAGCTCGGCCGCATGGACATCTCCCGGACTCCTTTCGCTGCTCACAGGCCGGCATGAACCTGCGCACGGGATCACCACCAGGGAGAAGAACTTGACTCCCGGGGTCCCCACCATGGCGGGGGAGTTGGTGAACGCGGGATACACGGCGCCTGATATCTGCTATCTCATCGGCGCACCGAACTATCAGAATCTCGGTTTTCAGGACTTTCCCCAGAAGCAGGATTTCTTGACTGCGGGTCATGATATCCTGTTCCGATGGCTCGATGAGTTCGGTGGAAAAGAACAGCCTTTCCTCCTCTACTACCATTATCGGGATCTCCACCAGCCCTATGACCCATCTCCGCCATTCGATACGCTCTTCATGCCTGATGGCGCGCCCCCCTCCGAGCCGGATGCGTACCAGCGCTATGAAAAAGTGCGGAGCTCCTTGCTATTGCCTCCAGGATCTATTCAATATGCAGAGTCAGATACCGGGTGGATATGCGGGCTGTACGATGGGGAGCTCGCACAATTCGACATCACCTTCTTGCGACCCCTGTTAGGGAAGCTCCGCGCGCTTGGAGTGGATGCGAATACCCTGATCATCATCTCGGCTGACCATGGCGAAGAGCTGCTCGACCATGGGGCCGTGGGGCACGCCAGCACCGCAATGACCAGCAGCCTTTTTGACGAGACGTTGCGGATTCCCCTCGTGGCCTCGTGGCCCGGAGTAATTCTGCCGGGAGGCAAGGTGGAGGAACAGGTCCAGATCGTGGATATCATGCCCACATTGTTCGATCTTCTTGACATCTCCATCCCCGAGGACGTGCAGGGCAGATCTCTGGCGGCGGCACTGAAAGGGGATGCGATAGATCAACGCACGGTGTTCATCTCCTCCGTGTTGGGGGGGTATCAGGCAACCCGCGAGATGCAAGGCATCCACTTGAGAGCCATCCGCACTCCCACGTGGAAGCTCATCAAGCGCGATACCGAGAAGAGCGGCGCCCAGCGTTGGCTCTACCACATCAAGACCGATCCTATGGAAATGACCGACGTCAGCGAAGCAAACAATGCCGTGGCCGATAGCATGGAGGCGCTCTTGAGTCAATGGTTGGTAGATTGTCTCTCACTGTACACCCAGCCGCTTTGGACCCGGACTGATACGCTTCCCTGGCATCCTGAAAAACCGGTGGTGCTGAGCCCGACATCTGGAGAAAGCTTGAGCTTTGCCGGCACTGGCGGCCGCCTTGGCGTGAGACTCAACACCCCGGGTCGCGGGCAATATGAGATCGAGTACAATGTGGGGACTGGGCCGTATCATGTGGAGGGAACCATTGTTTCCACGCCAGAGGGCGTGAGTTTCGGCCCCTTCAGCCCGGCGTTCTGGGGTACTCTCGTGCGCTACAATCCGTGGCAGTTCCGGGTATTGCCTGCCGGGCGCCCTAAGCTTGCAACCGGATGGATCACATTTAACCTGGAACCTGAGTCTTCGTCGTGATCGGACGGGCCATGCGTATTGTGTCCCGGGCACTCCTATTGGTGAGCGTCCTGCTCGTGTGCGGTGGTGCATCGGATCAGGATAACCAGTCTCTCCGCGTCACCACGGCCCCCCGATCCGACCTCTCAGGCCACTCCCTTCTCCTTCTCGAGCCCCCGGGCAATCCTGCCGAGGCCATTGATTCCGTCTTCACCTCCCTGGGCATACATGCCGCCACGCTCTCCGGTCAGCCCTCGTGGACAAATACGTGGGAGTGGCGAAAAGACCCCGCTGCGGATGGGGAGATCAAGGGCTGGGCCTTTTCCAACGAGACGGCGGGGTGGCAATCGATAGAAGTGGGGCGAAGCTGGCATTACCTCGGGCAACGATATGAAGGAGTGGCGTGGTACCGACGAAGCTTCGATTGGCAGGCCGGCTCGCCGCTCCCGCCGGCCATGGTGTTTAGAAAGATGGAGGACTCGCTGGCCGTCTATGTGAATGGCATCTATCTTGGCCGGGGCGGGGGCAACTGGGGCGACGTGCAGGTAGCGCTGGAGCACCTTCTCCCCGGCAGGAATGATCTGCAGGTTCGGGTCACCAATCCTCCTCATGCGGGCGATCCCGGACGCGCGGGGCTCGTGGGTGAAACTGATCTTTCGGTTGCTCTCCCAGAGGCCACTGACCTCCTCTCCCAGTATGATATGATCATGCTCTCCTCCCGGCTGCTGCTCTCTCGGCAGGCGGCCTTCTCCCTGGCAGAATATGTGCGCAGGGGGGGCGGGCTCCTGGTGCTCTTCCATGACGACGTAAAACACTGGATCGAGCTCCCCATCGAGGAGATCCTCCCCACATTCCTTGGCTTCCCCTACTCTTCGGTGGGAATGGTGCGTCCCGTGCCCACTGACTCGAGCACTGCCGGTCTGGGTCTCGAGGCTTCACCTCCAGTGGAACTCAACGCAGGCATCGACCTCCCCATGCATCCGAGATTTGCCCGCCCTGGAACGCAAGAGACATCGCGATGGAACCTTTCCCCATTGGCGTCCGGCCATGGAGTACTCATCAAGGCCAATGATCCCCGGGGCTCACCGCTCCTGACGCGGTGTTCCTTTGGCGCCGGAGAGGTTCTTGCGTGTGCGTCACCAGGGCTCTTCCTCCAACCTGAGGCCAGGGCCCTTCTGGAGACCATGGTGCAACGGCTCTCCCAAACAAGGGGAACTTCGGATCCCCCGCTGGCGAAAATCTGGGGATGCGGGCGGCTCCCGTGGGGCAAGATGATCCGCATGGGTTTGGAACCAGTTGAAGATCACGAGGCTGATCTCTTTGTTATAGGCGAGGCAAGTCCAACCGCCGTGGCAGCCCTGGACAGCGCGCTTTTTTCCGGGAAATCAGTCTTGGTGACTGCTCCTGAGATCTTCCAAACCCGGCCATCGCCAGATCCATGGGAACCAGCTTCATCACGCTATCCTCCGCCGATTCCATTGTCTGATGACGAGACCTGGCAACGCCGGCTCGAGCATGCGGGGCCTTGGGTGCACACGGTTCCGCTTCCACCGGACCTCCGTGAATCCCAGATATGTATCGATGGGGAGCGTTTTGGAGCCGTAAGGGCACTCTGGGCTGATGATCGATATGGAAAGCCCTGCGCCGATGGATCGTGGACAGTGATACCTGCGGCAGGAGCGGGCAAGGTCCGCGTCGGGATCTGGGGCATGGCCGGCGCCTCGATTCCCCTGGTCCATTTCGGCGACAAAGCTATTCTTGTCACAAGTACAGGCTTCAGGCTGGCGCAGCCGTTTCACCGGCCGTCCGCCCGCGAGGCCCTGGAGACGGTGCTCTGGTCTTGGGAGGACGGATCTCCCGCGGTGGCCATGAAACGAGTAGGAAGAAGCAAAGTAGCGTCCGTTGCCGACATGCTGGAATGGCACAACCCTCGCGCCTTGGATTGGAGCGATGTGCAGGCCAGCAAGCAACGATTCTTGTGTGAGGATTCGTCACAGCTTATCGCATGGATGGCGCGAGAAATCTCGGTAGACGAGCGTTTCCTGCCCGGAGATTTTGTGCCGGGAGAAGAGGGCGTTTCCATCAGGATTCATCCTGATCCCGCCGGAGCGTCTTCGCTTTTGGTCCGCGCCCGGTTCAGGGACTGGCAGCGAAGCCTCATCTCCACTATTGAGATGCCAATCATCACCTCACCGAAAAAAACGTTCCCCCTTCTCATCCCATGGCCTGATCCACAAGAGATGATGGTTTACCGTGCGGCTGAGCATGAGTTCCTCTGGCTGGAGCTGGCAGTGCTCTCATCCTCGGGAAGCCGGTGCCTCGCCTGGGCGGAAAAACGCATTGAGCGCCCCGGGCCAACCCTGCACGTGTGGCACACGCCGGTGCAGCTTCGAACCCCTCCCCGGGAGCCGGCCACATGGCCGAGATTCCGCGATCATACATTTCCTTCCGGTTGGTCACCAGCATCCCAATACCCTCTCTTCCTGCCGGGAGAGAAGGCCACCCTGTATGTCGAACGATGGGCTCCCGGCGAAGACAAACATCCGGAACTCCGGCTGCAGGAGCTTCGCACCGGAACCCCAAGGTCTCTGACGCCGAAATCGGCCAGAAAAGCACCATGGCCATGGGGCATTGACACATGGGAATTCGTGCCTCATGACAGTTTTGGAGTGTATCGGGCCGAGGCCACACTCAACGGCGCTTTTGCATCCAGGAGCTTCATAGTACAAGGCAAGAATGACGGCTTCCGCAACGTCATCTGGGATAAGCACAAGGGCGTGCAGGTTCTTGGCACGCTTTTCCCGCATATGAACGCCGTGGAATTCGCGCGGGAGAACCTTGCCGCTGATCCTGTCAAGGGGCTTGCCTGGGGGCCGTTCTACCACAGCTGGCCAGGACAACCGTGGTGCAACTTCCATCCCAATCCCTTCACGTTTCTGCCCAATGGGATTCATTACCGGGAGTGGTTGGCTCCCGCCATCAGAGATCTCAGTCGCCATGTGTGGACAGGGGAACGGATGATCGTGAGCGCTTCCCTGGTGGATGGCTTCAACGGCGTGGTATGGCCCGCGGCTGCCGTGCATCCCCAGCATCTGGATCTCTTTGTGCCCTGGATGGAGCAAGAATTCGGAATGGATTTTGCCGGTGTGTCCATTGATAGCCTTGCGCGATTGGCGCAAGGGGCGCTGGATCCCTATTGGCGATTCTTCGTGGCTACCGAAATCGCTCTGCCAGCCCACGAGATCTTCAAGAAAGAGCTGCAAGCTCCCTCCCCTGCGTCTCAAGTCACCGATCAGTTCGATCTACCCCAACTCCCGACGCTCTTGAAGATCCCCGAAATTGAGCGCTTCGCTTCCCGGTGGCAGGCAGTATTCGATATCTCATCCATGGATGCATGGAACGTACGCGCGGGGAGAGATTTTCGCGCGGCCACCTATCTGGTGTGTCTTGGAAAGGCATTGGCGCCCGCGGCAAAGGTGGGGCATTTCCATATGGAGATGCTCGGGGGTGACGGCCCGGAACGAATCAGCAAGGCTGAACGGATCCGGAGACAGAACGCAGATGCCTTCTGGATGATGGTGGCCGGGCCCGAAGGCTCATGGATTCCGGTGTTCGACTATCCCAACGGCGGTGGCGTTTCGTGGTTGGGGGGCTGGGAAACATGGCTCCCCCTCTGCAGCAGAGGAATCAGGGGGGGGCATGTGGCGTTCGCAGAGGACTGGTGGATCTTGGAGCAGCTCTATGCGCTGGCCGAGGCCGTTCGACCCCAGCGACCGCGCGGCTTTGCCCTGGCCGCCGTGGGCCCCAGGTTTCCGGAGCCAGGGGAAGACCAAGTCATCATCGGGGATCAGGCCCGGCTCTTCAGCATGCTTCGGGAAACGGGGCTCCCTATCTCGGCCCTGGCACGCCTCGATCTTCTAAACAAGCATACGCTCCTGGATGGCCTCATCGTGCCAGTGCCCGGTCGACTACATGAACGTGAGCAGCAGGCGCTTTCGGAATGCCTGCGCCAGGGCGTGACCATCGGCCTTGTTGGATGCGGCCTCTCCGATTTGACCCTCTCGCAGTACACGGGAATCCCGGTCCGGCAGCTTTCCAGCGGTACGGTGCCGGTCCTGCGACGGGGCAATGTGCGGGGTCCGTTCTGGGATGAGGGAAGTCCTGAGGAGTATGCGCAGCTTTCGGAGTTTGCCGCCGAGCTTCAGAAGAGGTGCCGTTTCCGGGTGACGGCCCCCAAAGGTGTGGCATGGTATGCGTTCGAGCGCGGCACCGATTTGGTGCTCATCGTGGAAGACACGGAAGGCGCCTCGAGACCGATCTCTCTGGAGCTCTTCTCCCCTCTTCACCCGACTCGGGCCATAGAGCTGTTCGAGGCGAAAACACTGAGGATCGAGCAAATGGCGAAAGGATTCAGATTACACATCCCCGCATGCCCTACGGGAGCGCGCATAATCCTCATCGAGGGGGCATCATGATGATTTCCAAAATCGGCCGGTGCATGTTGCCGCCCCTTTTCTGTGCCTGCATGTGGTGTGCTCCGGCCGCTCATCCGCTCCTTCATTGGTTAGGCCCCGAGACAAGAATCGTGGTATCCCATAATGCATCCGACATGGAACGCGCGGCCGCTCAGAAGCTTTCCCTGGCATCGGGCGCCAGTGGCGCCATGGTAGTGGATGACAACTGGATCATGGATCATAGGGAACATGCCGGTTCTCTGAACCTGATTGTGGTGGGCACGTTCACGGGGAATCGTCTTTTGGTCGAGTTTCCCAGCCTCTGGTCTCGAAGCAAAGAGCAACAGGGAGGCAGATTCCCAGTGCGGGGTCTTTTCTTTTTTGGGGTCGGCGATCTCCCCGGAGACAGGGTCGGCGTTGTGGAGCCGGGCAGGAACCCATTCAACGTGGAGCTTGAGGACAAGGCACATCATGAGGGTACTCAGTTCACGGACTGGACATGGATGATACGTCTCTCCAGCAGGACGCCGGCAGGTGTTGCCGCCGCGGTCCATGCCTTTCTGGAGAATTTCATGTTGTCAGGTGTCATTCCTGACAGGTTTGCGCCAGAAGGAGAACCTCCTTTTGTGCTCACCAGGTCCCAGGTCGACTCAAGACCCCCGCCTTGGACTCAGCCTTCCCGGAATTCAGGGATCGTGTACATAGGCTGGCATCAGGTCAATGCACTGTTGCTCTCTGGTTTTGAGTCTGAAAGCGGCATCAGACCCGAACAGATGTGGCGCTACGTATTCCGTGATCCAGCGAGGATCACCGCAGCCGCAAGTTCCCCTCACCGAACGACCACAACCAACGAGATCCTTCTCTGCCGGATGACGAACCAACGCGAGGCGAAGGCCGCGGCAACAAATCTGATGTCAAAGCTGGGCCACGTATCCACCACACGGGACAAGGGAATCATCCTGCTTTCCTCCGAGAAGAATGGAGATACAGTCTACGCAGCAGTGAAAGGGGAATTCCTCGCCGTGGAGAGCCTTGATTCCGGCCGGGATCAGCGTCTTCTCCTTGACCTTATGGCTTCCATGCCCTGAAACCCATACCTATTTCTGCGCGAGCTCTCACATCCTTGTTCCCTTGATGCACTTTTCTATTCCAAGAACTCAGGGAAAGCACCTCTGATGCTTCCTTCGTGAAAAAAGACGGTGTCCTCTTGCAGCGACTGCCCCAGCGAAGCGATATCACTTTGATACAGCTTTCCTTCAGAATCAAGAACACACCTGCCAGCCTGCTCGGGCGGCAATGAGTCGATTATCTGCTCAGCTTCGCTCAGCATGCCGTGCCAGTCTCTACTCAGATCCTTCACATCGGGAGTAGAGCCACCAAAAGCCAACTGCGCAACCTCAGCTGCGGAATAGTGAGAGGATCTCCTCGCCTCGTGCAGAATGCGCCCAGGGCTGAATCCTGGGTCCTTTCCACAGGCAGCCCAGATAAGGTAGCCAAGCCGCTGAATCTTGTGATGGCATTGGATTAGGTCTATCCAATCCCGCACTTCGAGTCTGCCGACAAGAGCAAGTACCTTGTTTGTCGCCAGGTCGAAAGGATGCATTGTCAATCCTAACTCAGCGTGCCAGAGAAGTGGAAAGAAACGGAAGGCGCTGTCGCGTGTCCACTGCATCAGCACACCTTCTCCGCCTTTTCTGACCACGGCTTCCACGAACGAGGGCCTCTCGCGCACGATCTCGATCTGGTAGCCTTCTGTCGCCAAGAGCTGGCGATCGGCATCCCACATCCGGGCAAGAGCCTCTTCAGTATCATGAAACAGATCGATGTCCATGGAGATTCTGGGCCCATCAATCAACATGTTCAATGCCACGCCTCCGGCCACATAGGCGCAGTCGTTCTTTTTTCTGTTTGTCGCAATGAGGCGACAGATGCCGCGTTGATAGTTCGTGAGACCCACGTTATGACCTCACATCACGGATTGATTGTGCAAGATGACGTGCCTCTATATATACACTTCGGTCTCCGTATCGTTCGAGATACCTCAAGATCATCAAGAGAGCGTCTGTGCTTGAGAGATCAAGGTCACCGGCAAGGAACCATAGGCACCGTTGCCTATTCTCAGCGATGAGCCGAGTGATGTCCTCGCGAATGTCATCGTTGGGTTGCCTCTTTTGACGCGTATAAGCTTGCATAACGTCCGCCGACTCCCTACTGAATCTGGAATCAAGATTTGTGAAACTCCGCGCTACACCATCAGCTTAGTGCTCGAGACCAATATCAGTCAAGGCCAAGACTGCGAACCTATTTCTGCGCGAACCCTTATTCCCGTCATTCCAGGCTCTCGAATGGCCCGAACCAGAACACATTGATGCGTGACGCTCAGCACCCCTTGCCGAGTCGTGTGTTCATCCGTCGTCGTCTTCTTTCTGATTACAGATTGTTGATTCTGCATTCCCCGCCGCGCCTTTCATAAATCTCTAGTAAATCCATGGATTTACTAGAGATTATGCAGCATGCGTTCTTGTCTTGATTCGCAGCTTATCCCGGGACCGCGCTTCCGACCTTCTCCCCCTTTTTCAAATCTGTCACTCGGACACACTTAACACCGGGGGCAATTTGAAACGAAACCCAACGCTTTGATGTTCTGGTAATGAGCTGCCAGTATGCCCCGAAGGGGCTTCACATACCAGCCCAGGGCAAGCCCGATAGGGCGTAACCCTGGGGCAGGGTAACAAAATGCCCTCAGCCCTGACAGGGCGAGACATGAAGGAGAAGATCGGATTCGCTTTGTCCAAACGTCCAATCCGCCAGCTGGCGGAAACATTCAACATCCAACTTCGAAGTGAGGATGATGGAGGGCCATCCGCCGGTTGTCGGATCTTCGATGCTCCGTCATGGCCGTTGATGCTCGATACGGTGACACAAGAGGTCCAATGTCTTCATCCTCCATCGGAATCGGCATCGGAATCGAATTGAGGAACGATCACATGCTCCTCATTCACGAGAATCTGGATGTTTGATGAAGTCGAAAGGCGCGGTGTGGCTGATCCCGATTCCGATCCCGATGATGCTGTGGATGAGAGACCTTCCATGTCCCGTGTGTCCTTCTCCCCCTGGCCAGCTACCTAATCTTGTCGTATATTCCGGGATCTCAATCGCCTCGACCTGGAGTCTGAACGTGTCGCAAAGCTGCCCACCGGACAATCTGCTCGCATTGATCGACGATTGCATCGCAGGGTCAAGTGATGCCTGGCGTCTGTTGTTCGAGACCATCACGCCCCTCCTATACAAGATGCTGCGAGCAGGAGGAGCAACGCACGATCTCGCTGAAGACATTATTGGCGATCTCCTCGTGAAGTTGATGGAGAACAAGGCTCATCGTCTTCGGACGGCTTCGTTCAGTTCTGAAGCGAGGTTTCGAAGATGGCTCATTTGCCTTACGAGGAATCTCTTCGTCAGCCATTGCAGGCATCAGACGCACGTTCAAAATCTGCCTGTATCAGTTGATCGTCCGGCGAACCCCGGCGGCTCACACTATTCGTACATAAACGCGGCTGACGCCTTGCTGGCTGATCTCTGCAATCGAGACGAACTCGAAAAGGCGCTCTCTTGTCTTTCTGCCGCAGAACAGTGGGTG
>JAUXFG010000109.1 GCA_030620115.1 Candidatus Fermentibacterota bacterium | reverse complement strand
GGGAGTACCAAAGCGAGAGTCTCATTCGAGGAATCAGACGCAGGTGCGCCATGGTCACGAGCGATGATCCGTGACAAAGACGGGAATTTGCTCGCCGTTCTGGAGCGAGCACGGTTCAGGAGAAGCTCCCTATCGGACGACCTATTCTCTCTTGATGAGGAGAGTGGGATACGCCTTGCCGATCTTTCGAAGCCGCTTGGGCAACTGGTAGGCTCAGAAGATGGCGAATACACGGAAACCGCAGGAGTTCAGGGCTTGCAAGAAGGCAGCACCAGTGGAAGCGGTGGCGGCGCGGTTTACGAAGGATACCGGCCCATCCCCGACGAGGTGGATCGTTTCTTGAGAGACGGCAAACTGGGGAGGTATGGTGATGGCGGCTAAGCGACCTCTCGGATTTTCCACATTGCGAATGGCGGCTACGCTGCTCTTGGTGCTCGTGCTTCCCTGCCACGGGGGTGTGAAGTTCAACATAGGCAAGGCTTTGGACAAGGCCAAGGAAATCAAGGACGACAAGAGGCTCAAGCAGCTGAAAGCCCTTCTCCCCATCTCTCTTGACGAGGAGATCGAGTTGGGCGAGCGGGTTGCGGCAAAGATCCAACATCAGTATGGTGTGTACCACCACGAGCCTCTCGAGCGATACGTGGCGCTTGTAGGCACCGCCGTTTCTTGGCAAGGGGAAAGAAAAGAGATCAAGTACAGCTACACCATTCTTGATTCCGACGAAATAAACGCCTTTGCGGCCCCTGGTGGATTCGTCATGATCACCCGCGGATTGCTCGAGGAGATGAGGAACGAGGCTGAGCTGGCCTGTGTATTGGGGCATGAGACCTGGCACGTGGAAGACAAAGATGAGATAAGGCGCGTCGAGAAGGCCCAACGCGTAGGAATACTCGCGTCCGAGGCGATTTCCGCCATGAGTGACCAGGAACTCGGAGAGGTGGCTGATTACTGCTACTCGATTCTCGAGAAGGGGAGATCCCGCGAGGATGAGTTCCAGGCCGATGCAGAGGGAGTTCGTTTCGCGGCAGGAGTGGGCTATGCTCCTCATGCGATGAGTGCGCTTCTGGGCCGGCTCAAGAAGGAACCTGCCAAGACGCCGTTGAAGAAGCTTCAAGCCACCCACCCAGCCATGGGCGAGAGGATCGATATGCTGAATCGTCAGGAATATGACGGCAAGGCAAGTGTGTTGCTCGAGAAACGATTTCAGAAGAATGTTGTTCAGGTACTCGGATCCTAAAAGGAGAGGAGGCAGACTTTGACGATGGCGAAACGTGTCGCTGGAATCGTGTTGATCATAGTGGGGATCGTGTTCTCAGTGTGGTGGGTTTTTCAAGAGGGGCCTCACTATGAAACCGCGGAAGGTTCGGCGGCTCTCAGCGCGGATTTCCTCGAGAGGGGCAAGATACTCTGGGAGCCTGAGGGGGGATTTGTGGGGCATGCAGTGGCGGCCCAGCTTATTGCCCTTGCCCTGGGAGCCATGGGTATTGTTCTCATAAACAAAGGCCCGGGGGACGAGTAGTCCCCTTTTTCAGAGAGGAGTGTTTGTTTACCCATGATAGGTTCGATTCTTGGTTGGCTGCTGCTTATCATTGCTTCCGCAATCCCTGGGCTTGCTGGTTTCCTCTTTGAGTGGGACAGGGTAGCCCTCTCGCGGGCGTATTTTTCTCTGGCGATTGGTGTCTGTGTCTTGTGGTGGGGTTTCTCTTGGCTAAGGACCAATGTTAAGGCCAAGTGAGAGAGGACAAGACAGAAAACCTGATGACAGGGAGCGGGTCCGGTTACGAGGTGCTCCCCGAGGAGGAGATCCAGGGACTTAGGGCACGTATCAGGCGAGAGCTCGAAGAAGAACAACAACGAGAGGAGGAAGCGCAGCGGCAACGACAGGCGCTCCCTTCCGGCCGAGCTCAACGAGTCCGGGAAATCGAGAAAGAGGAAGAAGAACGATGCTATACGGAGAGGGGATACAGACGCTTCGTTGATAGGGTGGGTACTGTCAAATGGCTAAGTCCTGAGCAGTACGCCAAATGGGAAGAAGAGAAGGTCAAACACCAACAAAGACGCCATGATCCCCGGCATCATCTGGGCAGTAGGAAGGTCAGAAAGACGGTTATTCTGGTAATGGCGGGTCTCGCCATTGTGCTGCTCATGTATTTCTTGGCGCAACTCAGGCGCGGATAAAGGAGGCTGTTGTTGAGAAAGGGAGCGCTTCTTGCGTTTATTGCGGTTCTGCTGCCGAGTGCCGCCATGGCGGGGTTCTCAGAAGCCCGCAATGTCATTGGCGTGAATGCCATGTTCTTGAGTGGGCCTCAGAAAGCGTTCTACCGAGAGCTTGGTGCGTGGATTTCGCCTGGCGACAGAACATACCCGGCTTTCGCATTGGGAATGAGCTTCAGGAGTTTTGGTACGTCCCGCCTCGGAGCGGAGATGGTTTTTTCCTATGCGAGCAAGAGCGGTTCCGTTGAAGGGCTCGGTCTCAATACTATCCAGGCCTTCCTTGGACCTGTGTATTCCATACCCCTCATCGGGTCTGGAGAGCGGGTGATTCCCTATGGCACCATTGGCGTCGCTCTCGTGAGAACCGCGGTGGACATCGATAGCCAGACAGACGTGGGGCTGTACGCGAAGCTCGGCCTCCAAGGGGTCATCACCGAGCAGTTCGGGATGACCGCTGCGGTGGTCTATTCGGGGTTGACGATACACTACCACGATCACAAAGGACTCGGGAAGGCCGGTCTTATCGACGAGTCACACTCGTTTGGCGATGCCCAACTCGTCCTGGAGCTCAACTACTTCCCGTAGCCTCTATCTCTACGGGAGTTCAGGGTTCAGCGTTCAGGATAGGGAGAGCGTCCCTCCTGAACCCTGAACACTCATCCGCCGAAGGCTTCGATCGGATCCAAACATGACAACCAAACCTATCTATCTGGATTACAACGCGACAACTCCCATTGATCCCGCCGTGGCTGAGGCCATGAAGCCTTACCTGTCGGAGTTCTTCGGCAATCCTTCCAGCGCCCATTGGTTTGGTTCTCAGGCGAAGAGAGCGGTGGAGCAGGCTCGGGCGCAGGTTGCCTCGCTGCTTGGTTGCGAATCCGACGAGCTGGTGTTCACCAGCGGGGGGAGCGAAGCGAATAATCTTGCCATCAAGGGGGTAGCCGAGGCTTACCGCACCAAAGGTGACCATATCATTACGTCCTCCATCGAACATCCGGCGGTGATGGAGGTGTGCCGGTATCTCGAAACACAGGGATTCCAGGTCACCTATCTCCCGGTGGATTCTACCGGTCGCATTGACATGGGAGCCCTCCAACAAGCCATACGCCCGGAAACGATTCTTGTGACGATCATGCATGCCAATAATGAGGTCGGTACGATCCAACCCATCGAGCGGATAGCTTCAGTAGCACATGAACACCATATATTGGTGCACACGGATGCAGCTCAATCGGCGGGCAAGATTCCTGTGGATGTGAATGATCTAGGTGTTGATCTGCTCACCGTGGCTGGGCACAAGCTCTACGCACCCAAGGGAATCGGTGCGCTTTATGTGAGGCACGGTACACGACTGGTGAAGCTCATCCACGGGGCAGACCATGAAAGGGATATCCGGGCCGGCACCGAGAATGTACTGGAGATCGTGGGGCTGGGAAAAGCGTGCGAGATAGCGCGCACGCGACTTGCAGATGATGGACGACATTGCCGGAAGCTGCGGGATCGATTGTACGAGGGCCTCAAAGAACGGCTCCCAGAGATCCGCCTCAATGGGCATCTTGATCTCAGGCTGCCCAATACAGTCAGTGTATCGTTTCCCGGCGTGGAAGCCAATACGCTGCTTGCCGAACTCGAAGGGGTCGCCGCCTCGGCTGGCGCCGCATGCCACGCGGATGATGTGGAGATCTCGCATGTGCTGGAAGCCATGGAGGCGCCCCGGGAGTACGCCATGGGCACAATACGCTTCTCCACCGGCAGAATGACCACGGAAAACGAGATCACGACTGCCATCGACGAGATCGCTGATGTTGCGGGCAGGCTACTCCACGGGGGCGAACATACACACATGGTCTCGGGCGAGAAGGAGATCAAGCTTACCCATTACACACATGGCCTTGGATGTGCATGCAAGTTGCGGCCCCAGGCATTGGAACGAGTATTGGCTACCCTCTCAGCTCCCCGCGATGCCAACCTTCTCGTGGGCCCTGAGACCGGCGACGATGCGGCCGTATACCGGTTGGACGATGGCCATGTTTTGGTGCAGACAGTAGATTTTTTTACACCGGTGGTTGACGATCCCTACACGTTTGGAGCCATAGCCGCCGCAAATGCGTTGAGTGACATCTATGCCATGGGCGGTACGCCATTGTTCGCCCTCAACATCGTGGGCTTTCCCTCCAATAGACTTCCAATGTCGGTGCTTGAGGACATCCTCAGAGGAGCACAGGACAAGGCGAAGGAAGCGGGAATCTGCATTGTCGGCGGGCACACGGTGGACGATATCGAACCCAAGTATGGGTTGGTAGTGACCGGCTTGGTCGATCCCGGGAGGATATTGACCAACAGTGGAGCCCGTCCTGGAGATCTGCTGGTCCTGACAAAGCCCCTGGGGGTCGGCCTCATATCCACTGCAATCAAGCGAGGATTGACCGACCGTGCCTTGGAAGACCGAGTTGCGGATATCATGGGAAGGCTCAACAAAGATGCCGCGCATGTCATGCGAGACTTCGATGTTTCCGGCTGTACCGATGTCACGGGATTCGGTCTGTTGGGACACCTGCGCGAGATGTCGCGCGGCAGCAAGGTGGATGTTGAGATCTGGGCGAATGCAGTTCCGTTCCTCAAGGAGGCCAGGGATTTCGCCGCCAGCGGTATCATACCTGGGGGAACACTCAATAATCTCGAGTATGTGGAAGGAATCGTATCATGGGGAAATAAGATCCCTCGGTCGATGCGTCTTGTGCTGACCGACGCGCAGACATCAGGAGGGCTGCTTATTGCCGTGACGCCTGCGCATGGTGACCGGATGGTTCAAGCCCTGAGGGATGCGGGGGTCCACGCCGCCGCCATCATCGGTCTCTGCAAGACGCGGGGAGAAGGCCGAATACATGTGATATCAGGGAGTGTTTCGTGATGGTTCGCGAAGCGGGAAAAGGAGAACTGATTCTGGACATACATGTGAGAGCCGCGGTTAAAGACGATATCTCCATCCTTGCGCAACTCGTATGTGGTTTCTGGAACGAGCATCACCAATTGTTGGGATCACAGAAGACGTTTTCGCTGGATGATGCGATTGCAGAGGTGACGAATCATCTTTCCAGTCCGCATGGCGGCTATTTCGTGGCGGTGGACGGCCTCGATGTGCTTGCATTCCGCCGGTGGGAACTGCGGGATGAGTTCTACTTCACCAGGGAGCTTTTCGTCAAGCCTGGCTTCCGAGGGCGTGGTATTGCGAAGGCGCTCATTGCGCATTTCGAAGCATGGCTTCTGACAAGAAGCCAAGAGATGGCGTGCATCTCGTGCGTGCCGCATAATCACGCCATGATTCGCCTCGCGCGGGCGGAAGGGTACGAGATTCTCAATACCATCGAACTCCGGAAGAACCTTTCCGACTCGCATCCTGAGCCAAGAGATTTCGTGACGGCACTAGGCATGGAGTGGAAGCAGCTATAATATCGGTTGGAGAACGACAAGACTTGCCGGGCTAGGCATCTATCGGCGCGAGATTATCCACCGGCGAGCGGATTCGCAAAGCACGTCGTGGATTGTCCGTTGTGAGTTGTCTTGTATACGATTTTTGCTCGGTCTGTCATTCTGAGCGCATGCGAAGAATCTCAAAGTGCATGATCTCGGCCATGAGGAGAGATTCTTCGCTCCCTGCGGTCACTCAGAATGATAGTGGCGTGGAAGGTATACGTTCTAGTCAGGATCGGTCATCTGTCTACTGTCTGTCCGACTGGAACGGTCGGCTTCAATTCTACGCGAAGTCGTGGAAATGAATTAAGGTGCGTTGCGGTCGGTGGTGCTCCCGGTGAGATTTTCCGGGGTGGGGCCGGGTATCCGCCCTGGAGCGGTGCCGGCGTCCCGGAGGAGCGCCCGGATACGTTGCACAGTGATACAGTGTGTCACGCCATAGTCAAACGTTTTCGTTTCCCGCGCAGTAACCCGTTTGAGCGCAATCTCGGCCAGGCTCAGCCCAGGCACTATGGTATCATCGAATTCCCACCCTCGTATCATCTTTCCGGCCGATCCTGTAATAATGCCCACGAGTTCCATTCGACCGCTCTCTCGTGAAATCCCCACGACGGGACCTCCGCTGTAGCCTGGGGGAGTCGAAGTATCAACGAAGAAGAGGGACTCGCTGCCAGGGGTTGCAATACCCCATGTCACCTGGAACTTCCCCCGGGGAGCGCCCAAGATATACACGCCATCACCGGCCCTGATTTCGCCGCTTGCCCCCAGCGGAAAAGGTGATGGGGAGATTGTGTTCTCGAATCTGCGGAGATTCGCACGCAGGAGCGCCAAATCGTCTGTTTCTGATGAGGCAACCATGCTCGCCTGTATCTGACCCACCCCTGGCCAACCCACGAAGACGGTCTGCCTCTTTCGTTCCCCCTCCCCTATGAGGATTTTTTTTGTTTCGTCATGCTCTGAGACGATTTCATACCTCAGTTTCTCGGGGAAGTTCACCACATGGCGGCATGTAAGGATCAGATATTCGGAACCCTCTTGCCGGAGGATGAGGCCAGCTCCACGAATGCTCTCGCTGGTCTTGTCCTCGTATCGGCCCTCCTCGCCTGGGATGAGCGCGAACCCAGTGGGGCTTGATGGATCTACCACGGGGCCCGTTGCGGTCATGACGTGATTGTATCGGGTTACCTCGTACTGGGCGGTAGTCATCACCATGACCAGATAGTTGGGGGGCCAAGTCTTCCAGCCAGACCCCGATGGAAATGTGGAGTAGCGCCCTGTTCCGGCACGGGACGGATCGACGTAGAAAGTTCGTTGGGTACAACCCCAGACCGTCAAGAAAACTATCAGTACTGACAGTGCGGCAATGACGGTCTGGGATCGCATGAGAATGCCTCTAGGTCCCTGCGGCGTAATCCTCGAGATAGGCCAGCTGCTCGGGAGTAAGCGTATCGATGGAGAGACCATTGGTCTCGAGCTTCAGTCTCGCAATATCCTGGTCTTGTTCTTCCGGCACGTCGTAGACCTGCTTCTCCATTTGAGCCCCGTGTTTGCTCAATCGCAGAAGGGACATAAGCTGGTTGGCGAAGCTCATATCCATCACCTCGCTTGGATGGCCTTCGGCTGCGGCAAGATTTACCAATCGTCCTTTGGCAAGAAGATAAACTCTCTTCCCGCCGGATAGAACATATTCTTCGCAGTTTAGTCTGATCTCGGTCGATCGCTCCGCCAGCCTCTCCAGGTCAGGGATGTTGATTTCGCAGTCATAGTGGCCCGTATTGCAGACCACCGCGCCCTCCTTCATTGAGGCGAAGTGCCTGCTCACAATCACATCCTTCATGCCGGTTGCGGTGATGAAGATATCACCGATCTTGGCAGCATCATCCATCTGCATGACGCGGAAACCATCCAATGTTGCCTTGAGCGCAGCCGTGGGTTTGACTTCCGTCACCACTACGTTGGCTCCCATGCCTTTCGCCCGCATGGCGCAACCTTTTCCGCAGTGCCCGTAGCCCGCCACGACGAACACCTTGCCCGCGAGCATGATACTGGTGGCGCGCAGGATGCCGTCGATAGAGGACTGCCCGGTACCGTATACATTGTCGAAGTCCCACTTCGTTTCTGCGTCATTCACGGCGATCACCGGATAAAGGAGCTTGCCGGCACGCGCCATGGCCCGAAGCCGATGCACTCCCGTGGTGGTCTCCTCCGTACCGCCCAGGATACCCTCGGCAAGTTCCGGCTGGGAGCTGTGCACTCGGAAGATGAGATCGGAACCGTCATCAAGAGTAAGAGTTGGCTTGAAGTCGAGCGTTTTGTCAATTGCCCAGTAGAACTCGTCAACGCTCATGCCGTGCCAGGCGAAGATCGAGATATTCTCTGCCGCCAAGGCGGCGGCCACGTCGTCCTGAGTAGAGAGAGGATTGCATCCACTCCAAGAAACATCCGCGCCGACGGCGACCAGCGTCTTGACGAGCACCGCCGTCTCCTTCGTCACATGGAGACACCCCGCGACTCGCATGCCCTTCAATGGTTTGGTTTCACTATACCGTTTGCGAAGAGCCGAGAGAACAGGCATTCGGGCCTCGGCCCATCGCATTTTTTCTTTGCCTTGGGGGGCAAGCCCCATGTCAGCTACTTTGTAGTTCACGGTCAACACCTTTCTTAGGGTTCGCGCAGGAATAACTTCACATTCTAGCATCTCATCTTCATCCCGCGCAGTACGCGGGACTACGCCTCCGGTTTCGCTCCCTCGGGGAGACCAATTCTACGGCAAATCTGTGCGCCAGAACTGCGAACCTATTCCTGCGCGAACCCTTATTGAGACAATGTCTTCTTCGCTGCACGAATCGCCAACAGCCCCAGCTTGCCGGGCTGCGGAGGCACCGTTTCGACTACGGACGGCTTGAATCCCGCCTCCCTGATCCATGCCGTAAGCTCCGCTTTGCTGAAGCCCATCCAGATCTCACCGAGCTCGAGCCTGGCCTGAGCTAGGGTATGTCTGAGTGGCTCAACCACGAGAAGCTGCGCGTCGTCTTTGGCTATGCGAGCAGCCTCACACAATGCCGCTCTTGGATCCACGAGATAGTGAAGGATGAGGCCCATCACCACGAGTTGGATTTCGCCATCTCCGAGAGGGAGGTGCTCAAGCTCTCCCAGCCGGAACTCGCAATTCGCCAGCCCGCTTTCCGCCGCATGTTGGCGTGCTATGGCCAAAAAGTCCGGCGAGTGATCCACACCGATGATCCTGGGAGCCCGAGAAGCCATCTCAGGGAGCAACCATCCCGGCCCACATCCAAGATCCGCTGTGGTGAGCCCTGAAGGGAGGAGATGAATTAGCAACGACTTGTATCGCGGGAGATCTATCCATTTGCCGATTTTGCCCGGCCATCTCCCGGCAAGATCAGAGAAAAAGGCTTGGCTTGCCGCCTTCCGTCTGCCGATCTGCCGGAGAATGCGGACATTGTCTCGAACGAGCACCGGATCCTCGTCAATCCTAGATAGAACCTTTGAAACCAGTTCCTTACTCTCTTTCGACGGTGCCAACGAATAGTACGCCCTCGGCCCTTCTCGGAGCACGGTGACCAGCCCTGTCTTCAGGAGCAGGGCAAGGTGATGCGAAACACGGGGCTGACTTATATCGAGCGCAGCCACGAGCTCCGACACCGTCTGCGTCTCGATGCTGAGCGCAAAGAGAAGCCTGAGCCGTGTGAAATCGGCCAGCACACCAAAGAGGTTTTTGGCTTCATCAAGGTTCATAATCGTATAAAGATATGTGCATATGATCATCGCGCAAGGGTTTTTGGGATGTTTCAGGATAGGCCCTTCGACTGAGCTCCATTCGGCAGGCTCATGACTGGAAGCAGGACAGGCCGGGAAATGCTCTACGCTTTCGGAATCCTCCATACAATGACTGAGGCCCGGGGTCATCGCGAGCGACAGCGCGGCGATCTCAATGGGCGGATGAGATTGCTTCGTCGCGGATTCTATCCTGAGCTTGTCGAAGGGCTCCTCGCAATGACTGAGGGTGGGGCCACGCTTCCGGGATCTCTCTACGGGATTTCTTATTCCTATCGTGAGCCGTAGCGCGAGGCCGAACCCGTAAAACGAGAAAATGAAACATCCTCATATCTTGCAGATGTTCACGGGCAGCAGGATTCAGGTGTCAGGTGCCGAGTTTCAAGGGTTAGAGCCTTCGTGCCGCGACATCGACCACGCGGAACGCGTGGTCGATATGAACGATATCCGATTCCGGTCTTGTTGCTAGGCTCTGCATTTCCCCTCTTCTGCTGACCTCTGATCCCGCGTACTGCGCGGGATTGCGGCCAGAAGCCGCCTTAGGGAGCCAGTGTCAGCTCTGGCTTCTGGTCTTTCCGGGATTGCTTGTATTTCTCAATGAGTTCCTTGAGATCCTCTTTCCCTGCGGCAATAACTTCTTTGGCGTTCTCCGGAATAAGGCGCAGGAAGATCCCAGAGAGATCCATCATATGACACGCCACAGGAGAGGAGGCAACCACCGGTCTCACATTGGGGACATAGCCCACCAGAAGAAGGAGAAGGGCGCCTGCAGGTATTGCCGCGGCCAAGGAGCAGAAGAATGCGCCTGCCACACGATTCATCCATCCCATATGGATACCGTGGATTGCTTTATGCAGGATTGAGGCAATCAGAATAACGCCAAGATAGACAACAAGGAAGACCACGACTGGTCCTAATACATTCCTCAGTTGATCAGATCGCAGATATGACGCGGCAAGATCAGCCAAACGAGTTCCGTATCTGAATGCGAGAATGACGCCTAAGAGAATCGCAAAAATGCCGCCCAACTGTCGTAGCAGCCCCTTGTATGCTCCCACGATGGCGGCAAGAAGAAGCAAGACGCCAAGAACGATATCCAAGGTGGTCAATGCGTTCCCCCTCTCATGTGATGATCCTCGGAATTGCCGGGCTGAGCCGTGCAAGGATCTCATATGGAATGGTTCCACAAAGGGCCGCGAGATCGGTTGCCGTAACCCTTTCATCTCCGTCATGCCCGATCAGAGTAATAGGAGCCTCGATGTGGGCATCGGGCACATCGGTGAGATCTACCATAATGATGTTCATACACACGCGTCCCCGAAGCGGAGCCCGTTGGCCATGGAATAGGGCATGGGCCCTGCCGGATAGATGTCGCGGATAGCCTTCCGAGTAGCCGACTGGTACGATTCCCAGGAGTGTGCTTCGGGTCGCTCGGTAGGTGCATCCATAGCCGATGAATTGGCCTTCTGGCACCGATTTGACCTGACTCAGTCGTGCCTTCCATGTCAGCACAGGACGAAGGGGTTCGAAGCCCGGAAGCGACGATGCACTCACCAACGTCTCTTTTGACGGCCATATCCCGTATGCGCTGATGCCGATCCTGATCATATCGAGATGGGTTGCTGGGAACAAGAGCGCTGCGGCGGAACAAGCAGAATGCACCATCAGATCGGTATGCCCCATGTCATGAAGCTGATTCCTGACCCCAAAGAGAATTTCAGTCTGATGACGCGCATACGAGTAGTCGGTCGTATCCTCGATGTTCGCATAGTGCGTCGAGAGTCCCTCCAGCTTGATGCCTGGGAGCGCATCGATGAGCCGGACAAAGGCAGTGATATCTTCCGCATGTACGCCGTGTCGATTTGTCCCTGTCTCGAGTTTGATGTGCACAGGCACGAGCAGGCCCCGTACATGCGCTTGAGACGAAAGTGCATGCACGGTTTCGGGATTCCAGACGGTGAGCCTGACGCCGGGGCGTACCGCACGGTGCAGCGCTCTCAACGGCACATAGCCGAGAATGAGCACGGGGTGCGTTGGAGCCGTGTCCTGCACCTCCTTGGCCTCTTGAAGCGTATGAACCGCAAACCAATCGATTCCAACGAATTCTCGCGAGATACGCACCATCTCCCGAAGACCATGTCCGTATGCATTTGCCTTGACTGCGACACAGATCCGTGTGCGTGACGGTATTCTCTTCCGGAAATGGCCAATGTTATGGCGGTACGCGCGGGCGTTGAGTTCAATCCATGTATGCCTGTCCAACGAACCCTTAGGATCGGAACTCACCGAGGCCCGCATATCTCACCAACTATCTGCTGCAGCGTCGCATCTCGCCGCGCCTGCTTCGTTGCGCTCCGTCGGACACCTCGCCGTATCGCAGAGGATACGACTGCGGGGTCCTCGGTCGCAAGCCTTGCAGCCGCAGCCATCTTCGCCACTTCGCGACGAAAGCTGGTGAGAAATGCGGGCTAGCGAACCCTTAGCCATGTCTGTGTTTGATGGAGGAACAAGATATAGCCACGGACCTTCAAATTTTCCTCCTCGAGCCAGATTTTGCACCGGTATTCTTTCCCCTTTTCCGGATCGAGTATCTTGCCTTCCGACCATGCATGACCTTTCTGTTGCAGTCCATCGGTGATTACCATGCCGACGATCTTCTGGTCCTTCCTATGCCCTGGGCACTTGTCACAGAGAGGATCGGGGTCCTTGCCCTCTTCAGGGAAGATTTCCACGATTCTGCCATAAAGCCTGTCCTGCTCCAAGTAGATATCCACGATGGATTTCGGTTTCCCGGTTTCGTCATCTATCGTCTTCCAGTGGCCCAGGACAGGGTTTTGCTCTTCATTAGCCAAGGCGAAGCTCCAGGAGAGAGCACCGACCAGCATTGGAATGACGAGGATTCGCGACATCCACGTCTTTCGGGTATGGGTTGCATGAATCATTCGAATGCCTTTCTGTGTGCGGACACAACCGAACCCTGGCATGGAAAAGCGGGCCGGCCGACGAATTCTCCCCCATGAAGAAAGCCAAAAATGTATCCCTTTCAAGCCAAGTCGATCAGGAGGGGAGATTCTTCGCTCCTTGTAGTCGCTCAGAATGGGTGAATGGGTGAATGGGTGAATGGATGAATGGGGGATTGGGAAGAAGAGAGCGTGCAGCGCTGAGCGTTCAGATGATGGAGGAAAGATGTAGGAGAGATTCTTCGCTTCT
>JAUXFG010000269.1 GCA_030620115.1 Candidatus Fermentibacterota bacterium | reverse complement strand
CGACTTCATGGCTGAAGCCTCAAAACCCAAGGATACTACTGAACAGTACACCATGGGTGCTGAGTACTGGTACCGAGGAATGCTGGCCTTGAGATCGGGATATCGATTTGGGCACGATAGCCTCTCATGGGCAGGTGGATTGGGAATCAACATCGGATCGGGGGATGTGGCCTTCCGCCTGGACTATGCGTACGTTGACATGGATCTGCTGGGCGAGAATCACCAGATTTCGCTGACCGCAGCATTCTAGTCAGAACGGGAGATCGGGTACAGCCGCACCCGATCTCCCGTTTTGTTGCGAGAGTTCAGGGGGGATCGCGGCCAGGGATCAGATTCTTCCTGAACCCTGAACCCCGAACCCCCGTACCAAGAAGGAGGAATCTGCATGCCTATCCTGGTCGGAGAGCTTCTCGTTTTCGTCATGTTCACTGCCGTTCCGGATTTCGCCCTGGCGCCGCCCGAGACCACGGGCTGTGCTCTACACGGCTCCGTATCCATGGTCACGGATCTCCCTGGCGCCCCGGGACCATGTTTGCTATTGGACAATGATCCGGCCACGCGCCCCGAATCGTACATGACACTGCGTGATACCTCATATGCGAATTTCCACGGGGATTTTCTTGTAGACGTAACCTTCGCCCTGCGATCCATCGGCATGCGCTATTCAGATTACAATGGAAGCCCGAGAATCGTGACTCGCCCAGGCGCGGATGAGTTCTACAAAGCCGCCTTCTACATCCAGGTCGAGAGCTTTGGCGAGAAGGGGAACCTCCTCAACTGTGGTTTCTACAACGGCCTGACCTGGGATGAGGTCAGAATGGGGGATAGCCCCGGTGAACCGGGAATCGAGCTCTCCACCTGGTATCGCGTCATTCTGGAGTACTGCGCACCATGTTCATCATTGACACTCTGGGTTCTCAGGCCGCCGGAAGAGACACCTTTCTTCGCCCAACGCGTCTGGCATGTCGCTCGCCCACGGCCGTCACCCTCACCGGTGCACATCGGGTACGGCGGCCCCGGAAGCAGAGATTCGTGGTTCGATGGTTACGTTGGTGCGCTTTCGCTCCGGGACTCTCTCGCCTCCCTGCCCTTTGATCGCCATATTCTGCCGCTTGAGCCACCGCCGCCAAGACCTCTCCCCCTTGCGGCCACGGCACATGCTTCTGACAAGGTGGAGCTTTCGTGGCCTGGAGAATGGGGGAGCGCATTTCGTGTATTCAGGCGTGCGGAAGGTCACGACTGGTGGAACATCATGGATCAGGTCGAGGATTCTATCTGGACGGATTCCGCATCTCCTCACGGCGCCTGCTACCGGGTTGAGCCACTGAACCCCCCTGACAGCTCCTACGTGATTTCATCCTCCAAATGCCCGCCGCGGCTGATCCCGCGCATCGAACTCGCCGAAATATGCCCTTCATCCTGTTTTCTCTCGGTGGAACCTGCCGGTGACGAGCACATAGCGGCCTATGTCTCCACCGAGGAGACCGGCCCATGGCAATTGATCAGAAGCACGCCCCCTACCACCACCCTCTCCCTGGCTTTTCAGGAGGGCGAAGCTCCCCCCCGGCATGTGGCAGCCCGTTACAAGGCATCTGACGGCTCACTTGGGCCCCTCTCCGAAGCCGTAGCACTCCCTCCACCAGAGGAGACAACCCACTGCTCGTGGGCGCAGATACCCGTACTGGTGGTGCTTTTTCGTGTGGCTCCTAAGGACACCATGCCCCTCTCCGAGGTCGATCGACTGAAACGTGGCATTGAGCTCGCAAGGGAATTCTACTGGAGAAACAGCTTCTGCAAACTGGATCTTGATCTCCATTACCTCGTGGTTGATCACCCACTGCAGCCGGATGACTATGCAACCGACGGCATCCTCTGGCCGGACTTCGTGGAACCACTGCTGCGGCGGGAACAGGTAGACCCGGATGAGTTCGGCATCGTCTTTGCGCACTTCCCGCCCATGGAGGGAGGAGGGAATTACGGGGGTATGACCGTGTTCGGTCATACCGGCTACTCCCTGGTCACCTACCCACCCCGAACGGGTGTGGTCTACCCCGCAGGCGATCCAGACATCAACTACGCCATCACCTGGTTATTCTGCCATGAACTCCAGCATGGCGTTGATCTCATAGCCTATGAAGGCTCCGGCGAACCGGCCATGTGGCATGGCGACCAGCCATTGGATTATGCCATCCGAGAAGGCCAGGAATTCTCATACCAAGCCGGCATATTCAGAAGCTTCGATGGCTACTTAGGTCTTCAACAGCCCTGGGGCCTTATCTTGGAATCCGTCGATCGAGATCAGGATGGTGTGCCCGACAATGATCCCCGGGTACCGTTGGATGAGGCGCGCTTTGGCTCCTCTGATCGGCTGAACGATACCGATGGTGATGGTCTGGCGGATCTCCTCGAGCTTTCGGCCGGCATCTACGCGTCGTCTGATCCGAATAATCCTGACACCGATGGAGATGGAAAAACCGACGACGCTGATGCAATGCCCCTGCAGGCGGTACAAGAACATATTGAGGAACGAGCCCCGGCCATCGATGGGATCATTGATCCCGAGTGGTCTCCCCTGGCGAACTCGCTCTACTGGTCGGACGAGAAGGATTTCGAAGTTGAGACGTTCGTCTCGTGGAGCGAAGAAGGGCTCTGCCTGGGGCTGCGCCTCCCCATACCCACCAAAGTGGTGTTCGAGCTTGACTGTACCCATGACGGCTGGTGGCATGGCAGCGACAATGTGCTTCTCAAATGGATTCCAGACACCGATTCCCTTTCCGTCAAGGTCATGGATGCCACCACAGAGACAAGAGATTTTCAGGAAAAAGAAGTCGGCCATCGAATCGAAGCATGGGACAGCTCACCAGCATACCAAGCCGCATTCGGAAGGCTCTTGGAGCCATCTGCGGTAGAATACGTATCCACGAAAACACCATCGGGAGGAGTAGTCCTGGAACTTCTGATTCCTGCTGAGCCCAAGATCGGCCTGGCACCCCAAGCCGGCCACACCTTTGGCTTGGCAATCCATTTCCCCGAGATCCCAGCCACCTTCTTAGAACGCTACGAATTGGGGAGTTTTACTTTCGTCGAAAAGTGACCACCTGTGGTCACCGTTCAAGGTTCAAGGGTTCTGCGTTCTGCGTTCAAAGGTTTGGAGGCTCTACGCGTCTTCCGAGACTTCGCTCGGAAGAAAAAACATCGAACATCGAACATCCAACGCCGAAGTAAGAATCTCGGCGGGATAACGGATTGAATGTGTGATGTTTCCCAGATCTCCATATCGACCACGCGGCCCGCGTGGTCGATGTCGCGCCATAAAGCGCCTATATTTGTGGACGTTGACAAGAAAAAGCAACCCATCACCCCATCAACCCATCACCCCATCAACCCATCAACCCATCACCCCATCAACCCATCACCCCATCACCCCATCAACCCAT